>JALCRY010000007.1 GCA_022652985.1 Eubacteriaceae bacterium
CTCAAGCTCTTCTTCTTCATCTCCGTCGAATGTCATCAGAAGATACGCTTCCGCCTCTTCACCGTTTATTTTCTTCGGAAATACGCTCTTGCCGACATAAGCTTCCGAACTCTCCACTATTTCTCTCTCCATGAACTCCAGCGCCTGCGGATGCAGATGATTCTGCGCGAACTCGGGGACAGTGCTTATGCAGTCATCCAGAGTCCTGAAAGGTATTATCAGAGTAATATCCGCATTCGGCTTCACAATGAGCTTCAGCGTGAGCTCAGTAATGATCCCCAGTGTTCCTTCGGAACCGATGATCAGATTCAGCAGACTGTATCCCGACGACGTCTTCGACACCGCAGCGCCTACTCTTTCTATTTCCCCGGTCGGCAGCACTACAGTCGCGGCCAGCACATAATCTCTCGTAGTCCCGTACTTGACTGCTCTCATCCCGCCTGCGTTCGTACTGACATTTCCGCCCAGCGTGGCCAGCTTTTCTCCCGGATCAGGAGGATACATATATCCCCGCTTCTCCGCATCCTCCGCCAGATCTTTCAGAAGTACTCCGGCCTCGACGTTCACGGCAAAATTCTTCTCGTCGTAGCCTAGTATCCTGTTCATCCTGGTCGTAGTAATAACCACTCCGCCCGCGAAAGGCACACAGCCCCCGACGAGTCCCGTGCCCGCGCCTCTTCCTACTACAGGTATGCGGTTCTCATTGCAGATCCTGACCGCCGCCGCGACTTCCTCTGTAGACTCGGCCTCTATCAGGATATCCGGCGCATGCCTGCCGTAAATAGGCATCTCGTCGTGAGAAAAATCATCGCTTATTTCATCGCCCGTAAACACCCTTCTGCAGGCTGCTCTGAACTGACCTGTTATTTCAGGCGTTATTTCATTATATTCTATGTCACACATATCGTTCCCCCTTATCAAGACTATCCCTATAATAGCACAAAAAAAACACTTCCGATACCATGCGGCAGCGGAAGCATTTCCTTAATATTTTTATTTTACATGAACCTCGTAATTGTTTTCTCTGAGCTTCTGTCTCAGTGATTCAACATGCTTGGCATCCTCTGTCTCGAGTTCCAGCGATACGATGATATATCCGAGTTCTATGTCCCTTCTCGAACGTTCGTGATTGACATTCAGGATATTAGCTCCTGTTTCCGAAACGATGGCCAGCAGCTTGTTTAGCGTTCCCGGCTGGTCCGGCAGCACGGTGTCGAAGAACACTTTTCTCTGTGCCTTGATAAGACCGTTGTCTATGATCCTCGTCATTCTGTTGATATCAATATTGCCGCCGGAGATGAGCGATACGACATGCTTGTTGCTGATGCCGCTGATCTTGCCGTTGATCAGAGCAGCCGTCGGACATGCTCCTGCGCCCTCGGCAACTGTCTTGACCTGCTCGAGAAGCATCAGGATAGCCTGCGCTATCTCCGACTCGTCTACAGTAACGATATCGTCCACATACTTCTGTACTATATCGAAAGTGTTCCTGCCCGGTGTCTTGACCATGATGCCGTCAGCTATGCTTGCCGGTCCCGAAACAGTTGTCCTCTTTCCGTTCCTGCGCGATTCTCTCATGGAAGGGATGTTCTCTGTCTGTACGCCTATGACTCTGATCTGAGGCTTGATGTTCTTGGCCGCTACCGATATTCCCGAAATCAGACCGCCTCCGCCTATCGGCACCACGATCACATCAGTTTCCGGAAGCTGTTCGAGTATTTCGCAGGCTATCGTGCCCTGTCCCGCCATTACCAGCGGATCATCGTAAGGATGGATAAATGTCAGGCCCTGTTCTTTTTCCAGTCTTCTCGCTTCTTCCTCCGCGTCATCGAAAAAATCGCCTTTCAGAACTATATCAGCTCCGTAGCTCTTGGTCGCGGCGACCTTGGACAGCGGTGCGTGTGCCGGCATACAAATGGTGGAAGTAGTTCCGTATGCCTGTGCTGCCAGTGCCACTCCCTGCGCATGGTTGCCCGCCGATGCAGCGATAACTCCTCTTTCTCTTTCTTCGTCTGTAAGACTGGCAACTTTATTATAGGCGCCTCTCAGCTTGAATGAACCTGTTCTCTGCAGGTTTTCCATTTTCTGATAGACCTTGCAATGCGCCGCATCATTTACCGAATGCGCCATCGAAAGTCCGGTGACCTGCGCCACACCTTTAAGACGTTCACGCGCCTCGTTTATCATATCCATTGTTAATATTTCAGACATGTTCTTAACTCCCTTCCAAAGGCATTATTTGTATATTGGTTTTCCGGGACGCGGTCTCGGCGTCCGAACATATTATATATCATTTATCTGCCGAATACCACACTATTGTAACGAGAATGAAATATTTTTTATTCGCTGTGATTGTTTCCTGCTGTATAATTGACTCATAGAACGGAGGTGCAGAAATGTATGAACTGATAAAGGCGGCTGAACACAGCTGGTATATAGAATGTCCTGCCAAAATAGGTGTTTATGTAAGCGACGAAACAGATGAAAAAGGAAAGCGCAAAGCTTACCTGATCGACACGGGCAACGACAAGGACTGCGGCAAGAAGGTGCTGCGCGCACTCGAAAACGAAAACATTTCTCCGCAGGCGATTTTCATCACCCACTCCAATGCCGATCATGTCGGCGGCTGCCGGCTCATCGCCGGCCGACTCGGCATCCCGGCCTACGCCCCCGGTATAGAAGCATGCATTACCGAAAATCCGCTGCTGGAAACATCCTATCTTTACGGAGGATATCCGCCGGCCGATCTCAGACACAAATTTCTCATGGCGCAGGCCTGCGAATGCGCAGATCTTGACCGCCATCCTGAAGCACTCCCCGCAGGGCTCACAGTGATCCCGCTGCACGGGCATTACTTCGATATGGTCGGCTACCGCACCTGCGACGGCGCGTTTTACATCGCCGACTGCGTTTCCAGCCGGGAAAACCTGGAGAAATATCAGCTCTGGGTAATATACAGTGTTCCCGATTTTCTGGCGACCCTGGAAACGGTCATGAAAATGGACGCTTCTCTCTACATTCCGTCCCATGCCGAGGCAACAGAAGACATCCGCCCTCTCGCCCTGTACAATATCGACAAAGTAAACGAGACGGCGGATAAAATACTCAATATTCTCCGCGAGCCTATGGTCAGCGATGAACTCATCAGACGCATCTTCCGGGAATATGACCTGCCATTTTCATTTGAGCAGTATGTCCTGGTCGGCAGCACAGTCCGCTCCTATCTGTCATGGCTTCGCGATGAAAAACGTGCGGAGGCATACGCAGACGACTGCAGGATCATGTGGAAAACCGCCGAGGACAAATAACGCCGGCAGCGCCGTCACATCTTTTTATTGAAAATGAGACGCAGCAGCTTGTACGACAGATCATCATACGGCATATACCTCAGCGGTACATCTATCAGCGCCGTATTTTTCATGATGCTTCTGGTATGTGAAAAAGTCTCGAAGCTCTTTTTCCCATGGTAAGAGCCCATGCCTGACGCGCCGACTCCTCCAAACGGCATGCGCGATGATGCAAGATGCATTATTACATCATTGAAGCATCCTCCGCCGAAAGAGCAGCAGTCCTTAACGACTTTCTGTGCGCTTCTGTCGCTCGAAAAGAAATACAGCGCCAGCGGTTTCGGCCGGCTGTTGACAAAAGTGATCGCCTCACCGAGCCTCTCATATGTAAGAATCGGCAGGATCGGCCCGAATATCTCTTCCTGCATCACCGGCGACTCCGGATCCACATCTATTAAAAGCGTCGGCTCGATGAATCTCGTCTCCGGATCGGAGTTCCCGCCGTACGCGATGTTCTGCCCTTCCATAAGTCCTGTCACGCGTTTAAAATGCTTGTCGTTCACTATGCGCGCCATATCCAGATAATCTCCGTCCGGGAAGAATTTTTTCATCACGTCTTTGAAAGCCGAGATGAACTCATCGCGCACGCTTTCCTGTATCAGGAGATAATCAGGCTCCACGCAGGTCTGCCCCGCATTGACGATCTTGCCGAAAGCGATCCTTTTCGCGGCGACTTCGATATCAGCAGTTTCATCGATAATAACAGGGCTCTTGCCGCCGAGCTCAAGAGTCACCGGTGTCAAATGCGCGGAAGCTGCCTCCATTACAGTCCTGCCGACGGCAACACTGCCCGTAAAAAAGATGTAATCAAAATCCTGTTCGAACAGAGTTTTATTTTCTTCTCTTCCGCCCTGAACGACGGCCACGTATTTCTCCGGGAAGATCTCCGCGATCATATCCGCGATCACCTGCGAAGCGGCAGGCGTATAGGCGGAAGGTTTTATCACCGCGCAGTTTCCTGCGGCTATCGCCCCGATCAGCGGCTCCAGCGTCAAAAGAACAGGATAGTTCCACGGCGAAACTATCAGGACCTTTCCGTACGGCTCCGGCGACATCGAACATATCGCCGGCAGCTGCGCTATCGCCGGGATCGTATATCTGTCCCTCATCCAGCCGCGCAGGCGGTTCCGGCAGTAATGCAGTTCGTCGAGCGCTATCCCTATTTCCGTCATATACGCTTCATTTCTATGCTTGTGCAGATCCTCCTCCAGCGCGCTGAAAAATCTGCCCTCATAAGCTTCGATCCCGTCCTTCAGTTTATCCAGCATGCTTTTTCTGAAAGCATACGAACGCGTCATGCCCGAATTGAAGAACTCCGTCTGTTTCTTCATTATTTCCTTGATTTCCATAGCTGCCTCCTTTTGTCTATATGAATGTATTATACTCTATTTGTAATTGTCGCGCTATTTTGCTTTTTCTAATTTCGGCAATTTAGATAATTTAGATTGCATATCTGTCATCTTTGTTGTAGTATCTATCCGAAATGTTTAATCGGTATAAAAAAGTCATCAAAAGGATGATCGTAAAACACCCCCGCAGAACTATAGTTCTGGGCTTTCTGGGGGTCATATTCCTGGGAGCTGTACTGCTCGCATCGTCCGCATCAGAGAGGGCCGGAAACGTAAGCTTCATAAACGGTCTTTTCATGTCCACGAGCGCCGTTTGTGTTACCGGTCTTTCGACGATAGATGTTGCGGACAATTTTAACATATTCGGCCGGACAGTCCTGGCTCTGCTCATACAGATCGGAGGACTCGGCATAACATCCATCGGAGTTATTACCATCATGCTGGCCAAAGGCAAAGTATCGCTCGGAGGCACACGCCTGGCGCGCGAAGCATTCAATATCTCATCCGGCAAAGATCTGCGGGCGCTCCTCAGATCCATCGTTCTCGTTGAACTGACAGTCGAAGGCGTCGGCGCAGTTCTCTCTTTCATAGCTTTTTACGGGAACTTCGGCTTCTGGAAAACAGTCGGCATCAGCATCTTCCATTCGATATCCGCTTTCAACAATGCGGGCTTCGACCTTTTCGGCTCGTTCCGCGGGCTGGCCGGATATCATGACAATATATTAGTAGTAATAGTAACGACAGCGCTGATCATCATCGGCGGTCTCGGCTTCTTTGTTAATATGGAGATCGTCACCAAACGGTCTTTCCGGAAATTCTCCCTGCACACCAAAGTCGTTCTGTGCATGACAGTATTTCTGATCGCCGCGGGCACGCTGCTGCTCCTCTTTACAGAACATACCAACCTTGCGGGAGCATACTTCCAGAGCGTTACAGCCAGAACGGCCGGATTCGCCACGGAAAATATCGGTCAGTATTCAAACGCCGGACTCCTCATCCTGATAATACTGATGTTCATCGGCGCATCACCGGGCTCCACGGGCGGCGGTATCAAAACGACGACCATGTTCATAATCATGAAGAACATGAAAGCTGTCGCCTTCAACAAACCGTGCACCGCCTTCAACCGCAGGATACCGGAAGATACAATACAGAAGGCCCTCGTCATTGCCACACTCGGCATGACGATGATCATAGCGAGCACACTGCTGATGTCGCTTTTCGAACCGGCCTTCGCCTTCAGGCAGATACTTACAGAAGTAGTCAGCGCATTCGCAACCGTAGGGCTCACCACAGGAATAACGCCTTACATATGCAGCGCCTCAAAAATAATCCTGGTCATTACAATGTTCATCGGCAGAGTCGGCCCGCTGACTCTGATCACACTGTGGTGGCAGGAACATAAACCGGAAGCTAATTATACAGAAGAACCCGTTAATGTCGGTTAGAAAGGATCGGTGATACCGATGGCAGAACGTAAATCAGGTTTTGGAATCATAGGACTCGGAAAATTCGGCCTCGCGCTTACAGAAGCGCTTGCCTCAGCCGGAAAAGACGTACTTGTAATAGATGAATACGAGGAAAACCTCCACCTTGTCAGAGATGTCGCTCCGGAAGCATATCTCGTCGGCAAGATCACCAAAGAAGCTTTGGAAGAAACGGGCATCGCGAACTGTGAAACAGTAATAGTCTGCATCACAAAAGTTGAAGTCAGCGTCATGACAGTATATAATGTTCTGGACCTCGGAATTCCGAGAGTCATCGCCAAGGCTGCCAATAAAGAACACGGAGCCATACTCGAAAGACTCGGCGCTGAGCCGATATTCCCGGAAACGGATACAGCTCTCAGAGTGGCGGCCATGCTGCTTGAAACAGAAGCAGTAGACATGATAAAATTATATGATAACTATGTTATTTCGGAAATAGTAATACCTGCAGGCGTCAGACACTGTACTGTCGAAGATCTCAGGATGGACGACTACCACCTTAAGCTGGTCGCTGTCGAGATAATGCAGAACGGACAGAAAGTAACACTGACCGACTGGTCTCAGGATCAGGTACTTCACGGCGGAGATTTTATCGTTGCCATGGGCAAACTCCCTGCGGCGGAAAAATTCGAAAAAGCCCAGATACTGAAAAGAGGCTGATGCATATACAAAGGAGGATGTTAAAAATGACCACAAAAGATTTTCAGGAGAAATCGGCGTTCAGCATCTTTCTTTCATATTTCAGGCCCCACAGGAAACTCTTCTTTCTGGATATATCCTGCGCGCTCATGATATCCCTCATCGATCTGGCCTTCCCGTACATATCGAGATGGTGCATGTACACCCTTCTCCCCGGTCACCTTTTCAGGGTCTTCTGGGCAGTAATGGCGATCGTTTTCGCGGCGTTCGCGATAAGGTCGGTGCTTAATTACATCATTGTGTACTGGGGCCACACGTTCGGCGTCAGAGTTGAAGCGGATATACGCAGAGACCTTTTCGGGCATATACAGGAACTCAGTTTCGGATATTTTGACAAGAATCGTACAGGACAGCTGATGAGCAGACTCACAGCTGATCTTTTTGATATCACCGAACTCGCGCACCACGGTCCCGAGGATATTTTCATTTCGGCAGTCACGATCACCGGCTCGCTGATCGTCATGTTCACGATACAATGGCGTCTCGCGCTTGTTATCGCGCTGATACTGCCTCTGTCCTTTATCGTCGTGTGGCGCTGCCGCGCATCTATGGTTGAAGCCTCGGCAATGGTCAAAAAGAAAACCGCTTCCATCAACGCCGACATCGAATCCGGGCTTTCGGGCATAAAAGTCGCCAAGGCTTTCGGCAACGAAGAACAGGAACTCGATAAATTCGATTCGTCCAACGACCGCTTCAAACAGTCGAAAACACAGTTTTATAAAGCCATGGGGCGCTTCAACGCGGCCATGGAATTTTTCATGTGTATACTTTCGGTCGCGGTCATCGCCGTCGGAGGAGCACTTATCATGAACGGCAGACTGAACACCATCGACCTCATCACGTTCAGCCTTTACATTACTACATTCGTAAATCCGATCAGGAAGCTCTCCAACTTCGCCGAGCTGTTCGCAAACGGCTCCGCCGGACTGCACCGCTTCATCGGACTGATGAGCACCGAACCCGCTCTTACGGACGCGCCTGACGCGATCGAACTGAAAAATGTCAAGGGCACGATAGACATCGACCACATCAAATTCTCGTATCCAACAGGACCCGAGGTCCTTCACGATATCGACCTTCATGTCAGGCAGGGCGAGACGATCGCGCTCGTCGGCGCTTCAGGCGGCGGAAAATCAACGCTCAGCCAGCTGATCCCGCGTTTCTATGATGTCACTGACGGCTCGGTGAAAATAGACGGCCATGATGTAAGAGACGTCACGCAGGAATCACTGCACCGCAACATCGGCGTAGTCCAGCAGGAAGTATTCCTGTTCGCCGACACCGTTATGGAAAACATACGTTACGGCAGACCGGACGCCAGCATAGAGGAAGTCGAAGAAGCGGCCAGGCTGGCGGAAATATACGATGATATAGAAGACATGCCGGACGGCTTCAACACTAACGTCGGCGAAAGAGGCACACTTCTTTCCGGCGGTCAGCAACAGCGTATAGCGATAAGCAGGATCTTCCTGAAGAACCCTCCTGTGCTGATCCTCGACGAAGCCACATCGGCGCTTGACAGTGTTACAGAAGCAAAAATACAGCAGACTTTCGATAAGCTCACCAGGGGGCGCACGACCATCATTATCGCCCACAGACTTTCGACGGTCAGAAACGCCGACCGCATCGCAGTAGTCGACAGCGGCCGCATAGTCGAAATCGGCACACACGAAGAACTCATCAGTAAAAACGGCGCCTATGCTGAGCTCGAAAAAACACAGGAACTTAAATAGCAGATCTCTCCGCAGAAAGAAGGCAGCATGAGCAAGGCAAATTTGCTTACCTCAGGCAACATCACAAAACAATTAATAGCTCTGACTCTTCCTCTGCTGCTCAGCAACATCATCCAGCAGCTTTATAATACTGTCGATATGATCATCGTCGGGCGCTTCATTGATGACAGTGCATTCGCGGCCATCGGCGTTTCCGGCACGGTCATGAACTGGTTTATTTTCATGATCGTCGGACTCTGCACAGGATTCTCCATGATCTTCGCCAACCGCTTCGGCGCCGGCAGCGGCCCTGAACTCAAACGAGCGATCTCTATTTCCCTGATCTTCGGCGGCGCCGCAGCTGTCATTTTTGCGGCTGCAGCCTTTCCTTTTCTCCGCCGCCTGCTCGACCTGATGCAGACGCCTGCCGCCCTCACCGGTGAATGCATATCTTTTCTCCGCATAATACTATTCGGGATACTGCTCTGTTATTTATACAACTTCATGACCTGTATCCTCCAGTCCGTAGGGAAAACAAATGTCATACTCATATTCCTGGTGATCTCGCTGCTGCTCAATCTTTCCCTGGCAGTTATCTTCGTCGGATACTGCCGCCTCGGCGTATCGGGCGCCGCGCTCGCCACAATAATCTCTCAGGGCATAGCAGCTTTCCTTTCCATGATCTACATCAGAAAAGCTCTGCCGTTCTTAAAAATCACCCGGACTGATTTCGTCTTTGACCGGCAGATGATGCATGTTACCGCGCAGTACGGAACGATATGCGCGATACAGCAGTCCGGCCTTTATATCGGCAAAATGATGATACAGGGCATTGCCAATTCCATGGGCGAACAGGCCATAATGGGATTCGCTGCAGCAGGCGTGGTCGAAGTAATATATTTTGCCTTCACCGGCAGCACTTCAAACGCCCTCTCGATCTTTTTCGCCCAGAACAAAGGTTTCGGCAACTACGCAAGAATAAACCGCGGCATGAAGACAGCGCTGAAACTGCTCATTTCAGTCTGCATCGTTCTGAGCGCGGCCATTTTTTTATTTTCACATGCCATGATCTCAATGCTTATCTCGGACAAAAATCCGCAGGCGATACTTTACGGCGTGCAGTACCTCACCTGGATCGCCGGCCCGTATCTGCTCGCCGCCGTCTCAGATATCATGCAGGGATACTTCCGCGGATGCAGCCATATGAACACAGCCTTCATCGTAACAATAATACAGATAGGAGTACGTGTGGCGGTTTCCTATGCACTGCCGCCGGTACTGGTCCTGCGATGCATCGCCATCGGCACCTTCATCGGCTGGTCGGCCATGATCGCCGCACAGATCATCTTCTACCGCCGGTATCAGCAAGAGACGATGACATCCTCGATGTAATAAGCCGAACGGATCAGCGCGGCTCAGCATTCTCAAAACGCCTGTTCCGCAGCGAACTTACTTCGGCGCCGGTTCAGCAGTGAACATACTGCGGCGCCGGTGCGCAGCAGAATTGTTGGTGTAAATTTTTGGTTTGGCCGGATTTGCACCACCATTTACTGGGCTGCAGAGGTTGAGCTGATACTCAATCGAAAAATTCACTCAGGTCCGGGCATCAAGGACCTGCAAACGTTGAAAAAGGTGGTGCAAATTCCAACTTTCCGAAAATCTGCACCAATCCTGCTCATCATCAGGATTTAAATGGAAGCACAATCCAGTGCAAGTAAAAAGGATGCTGACAAATCAGCATCCTTTGTGGTGCGCCATGAGGGATTCGAACCCCCGACCTTGACATTCGTAAGGCCTAATTCCATTAACTTTAGTAGTGCCAACGACTACAACTAATCGATCGTTGAAATTACAAGCACAAACACTTCTTACCTCTTCATCTTTTTTCAATTTTCTTTTGCTATCTTGTAGCAGTTTGGAGCAAGAAGTGTGTTAAATAGGTGTTAAATATCAGGTGTGCAGTACCTTGATGACCCCGACATTTTAACACATCTCAATCTAACATTCTTGCTCACTTGATTTGATAGCATTTGGCCTCGTAAAGAAGAAAAATGGAAAAAGAGAAAATCCCACTCTAACATTATCTATTACTGTAACGAGACTCCAAATAATAACACCTAATGTAAACACAATAAACACGTAGTACATTCCTCTCGGCGCCGAACATTTGTATAATATCCATTCCCCAAAACGTGTAGTTCCAGTCCAAATAACCGTAGTTAAAACCAACATGATAAAAACTGTTAACATATCATGGTGAAGCATAAAGTAAATCATAGCCCTATCTTTATTGGCCCACTCTATAAGTGCGTTAAAAGCACATACAACTCCAAAGAATATTGCGCCGCTTAACAATAAACCAAACAAACTTTTCATGTAAAACTCCTACTTATTCTTTATTTTAATACTATCTAAAATGTCCTTTTTATCCTGCTTAATAACATCTTTATCACCATCCGTTCCATACATAAACATTATAGTATATAAATCATAATGTCTTGGTATGTATATTTTTACAATCCACTGCTGATCTGCTTCTTGACTATCATTTTCAATATTTTTCTCATAGTCCTTAAAAGAATCAAATGTGGGACTATTATCGTATAGATATTTTTCATACCGATATTTTTTTCCGTCCAGAGTTATTGTGCCATGCTTATAATGTGATACATCATCAGATTTCTTATTTTGTTTAATGAAATATTTGACTTGTACTTTTGCATTCATATATTTCTTTTTATTAAAATGCCTTTTATTCAATTCAAAAGCCTCGCTAACATCTCGTTCATCATCATCATTATTGCTATAAAACAAATCGTTTGATGATGATTCTTCTTTCCATGTATTGGGCACAGAGTATTTAATACTAACATTTGAAGTTGAATATGAGTGTTCTTCCAAATCACCTGCACAACCTGTAAAAAGGACACAAACAGAAAAAGCCACAAATGCGGCAACAAGTTTAAATTGGTTCTTCACGATAATACCTCTCAAAATTCCACACATTATTTTTTTAATTATATCACTATTGTGTTATTTATTCCATAAATCAAGCAACTATATCAATATGCAAATAAAAAAATAGGGTGATACTTTTATACCACCCTGCTATATTCAATGCAGAAATGCAGTAGTTTAGTGTGCATTCTGCACTTATCGGACGTGTTACTCGTCATCGTCATCTGTTATGGTGTAGTCAACGTCAATACTGTTATCATCATTTTTCTTATATCCCAACATTCGTAATGCTGCATCGATCTGATCAGGCGGCCTTATTTCAAATGTGGTACTTTCCGGCATTTGTTCGGGTGCTTGTCCGATAGTATCTCTAATAGTCTTAAACGCAAAGGCATTACCCTTACACGCTTCTTCTATCAGGCCATTACATACCTTGCGCATTGTTTCGGGATTCTCTAATAGAAGTTCCAATTCATCACGCAACTTCTTCTTTTCTCTTCTGCTAACTCCCGATTGTATGCCGCCCTTTTTGCCGATTGCTCTTACTTCTTCTTTACTTCGCTTACTCATTGGTATCAAGTTATCTGTTCCGTTCCTTTTTGTTTTATTGTCTTTAGTCCCTGCCATGTTTTATACCTCTTCATCCTGTACTATCAGTTATTTTGCTTGCCTCTTGCATATAGGTTTGCGTATACTTACCAGCTTCTTTGGTATGATATATGTTGCACCGCCTATGCCATTATCCTTTACTTTTATGGTGATGTCATCATTTATGTCCGATAGTTTATTCAATTTATTTTTTAGAGTCGGTTCGAATGTATACACCTCTGCAAAGCCCTCTAATCTATTGAATGTTATTACTGTTTCCTGTTCCATTTTACTTATTCTCATGTAAAAACCTCTCTGCTTGTATGACTATATCAATCCGCATTCATAAATTCTGTTCTGCATTATTTCGCCCGAAAGAAAATGATATATGTGATAGTCGCAATCTTTAAAGTTAGTATCAAAATACTTATCTATCATTGATACATATTCTTCTATACCGCCGTAGTCGTCACGTTCGGTTATCTGTTTAACAATGCTTCTCATATTCTCGTTAGAAATATATGGGTGCTTCTTTCCTTTACGATATTCATATTCTGAAAGATAATATCCTACGATGTAATAAACATCATCTACACTTAATATACTGTTGCCTTTATCAGGGATAGGCATCTGAAATATTATCATATAAGCTCATGTGTTCCGAAACACCCTTATTATCTCTATCATTATCTATATCTCTATCACTCTCTATATCTATATCGGTATCATTCGTATTCGATTGTATACGGTCGTATTGTTCTGCTTTTCTCTGCTGCTCACGTTCTTTTCTCCAACGCTCATCTTGATTAGCCTTATTTTTATCGCACCGCTGCTGATATTTTGCCTTATCGCGATCTAAAGTGTCATATGCCATAGTGCAATAAGCATTTACAACAGGATCGCCCGAAGTCTTACGTTCACCGTCTATCTCATAAATACCGATATTGCGTAAGTATTCACCAAGTTGTTCATCATTTAATGCATTTTTAACAGTGTTGAAAACATCATAGTAGATTAGAAAACTATTCTTTTCTTTACGTCCTGCCATGTTCTCACCCCTCTATATCAAAATACTGTAATAGCCGTTCTATGCTGAACAGGTACTTATTGCCCACCATGTGAGAAGGTACGTACCCTTCGGTTACTGCTTTACGTATCGCCCATTCAGTAATAGCCGTGTTCGGGTCAATCTGTTTTATTTCCGTATATGCGCTTTTAATCGTTCTCATTCTGCTCAATACTTATCACTCCCCTATTTGCATGTAAACTCTTTTGAATACGGCTCTTCAAATAACTCATCTTCTGAAACACGCAACGCCTCTGAAATGCGTTTCCTATATGAAGGAAAGAACGGACGCTGCCCCTTGACCGCAGCGTATAAGTCCTGTGGTGTAATGTTGGCCATTTTGGCAAGCCTGTTTACTGTGATGTTACGTTCACAGATTGTGTTTTTTAATTTCTGATACATATTTAATCTCCTATTCTGCGGATATTATCCGCCTGCTATTTCGAACGAGGTCACACCACCGGGAGCTTAAGTAATTGTTCTCTCTTAACGGCATTCCCTCTTTACTTCTTATGTATATAATACTATAATTATGTTAGGTAAAAAAGAAGATTTATGTTTTTTATTCGTTATATTTCAATTAAATGTCAAGAAAGGTTAACATTTATGGCTGATAGTAGTACTAAGGATGTACGTAAGTACACACAAATAGGGAACAGGCTCAAACGCATACGAAAAACAGACAATGCACTTGACCAGTACAGAGATTCTAATGGCATGCTTAGTCAAACCGCTATGGGTGCGCTGCTCGGAATAAGCCGTCAGGCATTAGCCGAATATGAGAAAGGTAAACGTATTCCAAAGCAAAGCGTAATAAAAGCACTGTGCGATCTGATTAAATGTGAGCAAGGTTATATTCTATGTGAATCGGGTTATGACGATGATATCAAAATACGTTCTGCGGTAGAACTGCACGAAGAAACAGGCCTAACGCCGTATGCAATATCAATACTTACAAAATACCACGCATATACGCCAGTAACTAATTTTGTTAGCGCACTGGTAAGCAGTACACGGTTCGTTTCTCTGATATCAAACATAGATGACGAACGCAAGATAATGCAGGACAATAACCGATTCGAAAAAGATTGTCCGAAAGAACTTTTAAAAGAACTAAATGCTGCTTTTGATGAGTATTCAATACAAGTACAGACACCGAACGAAAATGATTTTGTCATATTCCTTGCAAGATACATAAAGAAGTCATCAGATGAGCGTATTGCCGAATTGATTGAAACGCTAAATATATATGACAGTATCGACAACGAAGAGCTGCAACTAATAGTAGGAAATTGTTTTGATTATTATTGGCTACAATCAGACCAATTTAGTGACATTGATAACGAACGGCGAGTTTGTGCCTACCTACTTGCAGATTACTCATATCAGTATCTAATAGACAGGTATCAGGAAAAACAACGGCAATTCATAATTAGTGATTCGTTTATGGACATAGTGAAAGAATATGTGAGAGGAAGTGTAGATAATGGCAAATAAAACAAACGTGACGATAAACGGTAAAGGGTATTTCAGAATAACCAAAACCGTAGGCCACGAATTAAACGTCAACGGCGTAGAAGTACCAGTAAGAAAGCAATTCTACGGTATCAACCGCAAAGATTGTGAAAAGAAGTATCAGGCATATATGAAAAAGGCCAACGCAGGTATCTCGACAGAGAAATCATATTTCGGCATTACTGCTGATAAATGGATTTACACATTCTTCATCAACGATCAGAAATTAAAAGGTACTACACGTGACCTATATGTGCATGCCTGGAACAAGTACCTTAAACCGTGCGACTTCTATAACCTGCCATTGGATAAAGTCACGGCTGCTACTATTCAAAAGGCATACAACGGTATGGACGCTCCCACCTCTTCAATTAGAGCCATACACAAGTTAATGCGTAAGTTTTATAAGTATCTCGAATATGAAGGCATAGCACGCAACTTTACATCTGCTTTGAGTATTCCTAAAAAAGAAAGGGCAAAAGACAATGAAGAGGATAAGCAAGGCGATATCATCACATGGACAGATTCAGAGATATCAATAATCATGAACAATTTTGACAAGGCAGATAAAAGATTCAGATTCCGGTTCCTGCTTGTGCTTGCGTATAATACTGGTTTGCGTATATCAGAACTGCTTGCACTAACCTACGATGATATTTCGAAAAACGGCATAGAAGTAAATAAACAGGTATCACCTATTCCGACATTTAATTCCGATGGTACAACGTCATATACACTTGGCATAGAGGCCCCGAAGAGTAAAAACGGATTTAGGACAGTACCAGTAAACGCCGATGTATTATCAGAACTTGAAAAGCATAAGGCATGGCAGAACAAAGATATGATGAAACACGGTTATCGAACAAAGTACCTATTCACCACATCAGAAGGTGGATACCTTGACAGGCACAACGTGTGCCACGCTATCGAAAGATACTATGACAGAATTGGGATTGCACATAAGAAGTTTCATTCATATCGTGCAACATTCGCAACTAACCTGTGTAAGAACGGAGTAAGTATACAGACCGCTTGCAGCTTGCTCGGACATGAAAGCGTAAGCACAACGAGCAAATATTATGTGAGCATAGATCAGTCAGAAAAGCAAAAAGCCGTTGACCTATTATCAGGCGTAATAAATCAATAAACATAATTGGATAACAGAAAGAACAAATAATATGAACAACAACATTATTGTAAACGACTGCTTCGCACTTCGAGTAATAGATGATTCAATGTATCCTAAATGTCATAGTGGTGATGCGGGAAAGACTTCTCTATATGCGTAAACGGAAAGAACGCAACTTTTAAAAAATTGATTGCGGATAGTGACTGTATTATTTTGAAACCGATAAATTCAAATTATAACCCTGACGTATTTGACAAGTTAGCCGTTGAAATACCGGGCGTAGCTATTCAGATTCAAAGAGAAATAACAAAGGTGTCCTAATATTAACTAATATGGCGGTATAACAACCGCCATATTTTTATGCCTATAAAGGCCGTTTTTTTACTTAAAATATCAAGGTGGTAATCTTATACAACAACGTGATTTTCGTTCTGTTTTTCACCATAATTATTGGAGAAAACGAGCTTCTCGCACGTCCTGTGATTATTTTATTCTTGAAATATTTTTTTTAACATGACACCCTATTATATGTGAACGGCATTTGGGGGTTTTATGCTTCTTACTTGCGTGTAACACTTAGTAAAGGTGGCTCTCTTTGGGCCGGGCCTCTTGGGGTATGGAATTATACGGCGCGATACGTCCTGCACGTATATCAAGTACGGTACTTCTTCAAAACTATTTTCTATTTTTCGCACGGCATACGACAAAGCAGCAGGTATGGCATGGTATCAGGTACAGGATATAAGGCACAGGCAATACATATTTGCGTGCGGTCTGATAGTAGCAAAATACAACCTTACGAAATAATATAGTGTTAAAATAGTGTTAAATCCGAGAGTTTACGGATAATTCAAGGTAAGCAAAACCCTGTGACCGTTACGATCACAGGTTTTCTGGCGCGCCATGAGGGATTCGAACCCCCGACCTTGACATTCGTAGTGTCCTACTCTATCCAGCTGAGCTAATGGCGCGCATTCTTTCGGTACAACGGAAGTTATTATACCATAATCACACAGTTTTGCCAACAAAAAACACATTTATCGCCGGCTCATTTTTATTTTTTTCTGTCCAGATAATCACGCAGCTGCTCCTCGTCCCAGACTTCGAGACCGCGCTCGCCTGCCAGCGATTCCAGATGATGCGTGAATTCGTGGATCAGGGTTTCTCTGAGTTTTGCCGTCAGAGCCTCCCGATCGAGCCCGCCGAACAGCCTCATGAAAGAGCCGTAATATATCGTTATATAGCGTCCGCTGAGATTATTGCGCGTATATTCGCCGAGGATCCAGAGATCATTGCCGACAGCGTACGGACTGATCTTTTCATCAGGAAGCAGCAGAATGCCGCCGTTGAGCTCTCTGTAAAACTCCTGCGGAAGACTTTCTGCTATTTCATCCAGTATATCGTTCACTTCATCGATCGAAATCATTTGTTTCCCTTCATCTATGGATTGCATATCTTGCAGGGCTCATATCCCTCTTCTATCAGCTTTTTTCTGTAGCCCTTATACTTCTTCTTGTTTTTGTCTTTCGTCCGCGACAGGACGTAACAGGACGGCTTATGGAACTTCCCGGTGTTGGTGTTGATGATATATGTACCCCTGGCATTTTTATCCGCACCGCCGGTATCGCTGCTGCCGGCAGATTTCCCGGTCAGGTGGCTGTCGCCCGTTGCATAGTCTATCTTTACCCCCGGCTGCGCATCATACGCATAGATATTGAACGAAATGCCTTTGCCGTGATCCTCGACCGATTCGGCCTCCATGTGGACCCCCGACGCCACGAGATTTTCGCCTTTGAACACCGGCGTCACTCTGTACAGTACATGATTTCCGGTCTCCTTGATGTAGTCCGCGACCATATTTTCAAACGGCAGCATGCCGTCCACATTAAGATACCTGGTGCCGGTGATCAGATTCCTGCTGTTCGCATTTTCTCCGGTCAGCTGATAGCCGATCAGATGACATCTGTTGTAAAGATACTTTCCTTCAACGATATCATACTTCACCAGGTGCCAGCCGGTCGGCCGCACGGATCCGATGCTCCCGCGCTTTTCTGTCGGCATCAGCTCTTTCCCGATGCTGGCAACTGCGGTACCGCACCGGCCTTCGCTGTCGAGGGGGCTGTAATGTTCATAGGCTTTGGCCGTCAGCTGCTTTTTTGTGAATGTCGGATCGTTGCCGTTGACCGTTACATACGGTTTGTTTTTGAAGGCGGGGATGTGTTTCAGCGAGAAGGTCTTTCTGGACGGAGAAGATGTCTGCTGCTGCTCCTGAAGTACGCTGCTGACCGCGGCGGTATCCTGAGACGCCGATGCGGAGGAACTTCCGGCCGCTGACGCGCTGCTGCCCGAAACTGAACTCCCGGCTCCCGTACCGCAGCCTGTGAAAAGAAGACACACGATCATTACTGACAGTGCCGCTGTTTTTTTAATACTCATCCTCATTATTTCGTATATATCTCCTCTGTTATTTTTTCATGTGATGTCCCTGCGAAATCGGCTGATGATTCTTTCTTCCATCTGTATCCGTCCACAGTTTCTTTTTCGTCCGGATCGATGTCAAATTTGACATCGGACGGATATCGTCTGTTCCAGCGGAATATCACCAGTTTTTCCGCCCGGTCCGCGAATTCCCCGGGAGAAGTCTCCTCCAGGAAACAGAATTCCCCGGGTCCCGCACAAAGCGCCGGATCGTCGGCCACCCTGATATTACTGCAGCCGAGATCTGCGAACAGCTCTTCCGTATAGCCGCTGACCCACAGAACGCCTCCCGCAGAAATATCCGCGATTCTTTTTGTCACGGCGCTGTCTCTGCTCTGACGTCTTTTATTGAACATCATCCCGCCGTCGTCATCGACGCATGCTATCAAAATCATAGGTACTCATCCAGTATGTCTTTTCTGCCGACTCTTATTTTATCTCCGTCGACCATCAGAGGCCGCTTGACCAGAAGGCCGTCTGTCGCCAGAAGACGCAGCTGCTCCTCTTCAGTCATATCGGCGAGCTTGTCTTTCAGGCCCAGCTTTTTATAGAGCAGTCCCGAAGTATTGAAAAAACGCTTCAGAGGCAGACCGCTTTCTTTCCACCACAGACTGAGCTCCTCAAAAGACGGATTGTCGGTGCTTATTTCTCTTTCTTCATATTTCACGCCTGCTTCATTCAGTTCCGCCTTGACAGCTTTGCATGTCGAGCAGCGTGTATAGCATAATAGTATCATTTTTTATTCTCCTGATCTTTTTCCATATCGAATACAGCATAGCTGTATTTGTTGCGTCAACTGCATCCGAACTTCTCTGTGCAGTAACAACATATAATGTTTATTATATCTGAATATTTAAGGATTGTGAAGTGCAGAGCACACTCTTGACAATCGTTCGATATCAATTTATTATTTACTGGCGACTTATTTATTACAACTGAAATGAACGAATGGAAAGTGAAAAATGACCTGGTATATGTATTCCCTGCTCGCTATTCTTTTCTGGAGCGGCAGCGACCTTTTTTCAAAACTGTCATCAAAGCACGACGATAAATACAGTCAGTTCAGAATCATGTCTGTACTCGGCATCGTCATGGGGCTTCATGCATGCTGGCTGCTTCTTACAAGCGACTCGCTGCACGAAGTGCCTTTCAAAATGATATATTTCCTGCAGTACCTGCCAGCCGGATCTCTGTATATATTGAGTATGGTGCTCGGCTACGTGGGACTGCGCTATATGGTGCTCAGCGTATCGAGCCCTATCTGCAACGCAAGCGGAGCTGTCGAAATGCTCCTCTGCTGGCTGATACTCAAACAGACGGCCAGCTGGCAGGCTATATGCAGCGCGCTGCTTCTTACCCTCGCGGTAGTTCTGCTGGCGATCGTGGAAAGCCGCGACCCTGCAGCCGAACTTCATGACGGAAAAGAATATAAACCGACACATAAGGAAATCCTCATCGGACTCATATTGCCGGTCACTTACTGCTGCCTCGATGCCGCAGGAACGATAGCGGAAACCATAATCTATGACAAAAACCTGATGAGCGAGGACGCCGGAAGCGTATCATATGAATTCATGTGGCTGTTCATCGGCCTCTGCAGTCTGTTTTATCTCTGCGTCATTAAAAAGCAGAGCTTTATCAAATGGCCTTCGAAGAAGACACTGGTCTGCCAGTCCCTCTGCGAAACAGCCGGCAACTATTTCTATATCTACGCCATTGCGACTCAGTACTCCATCCTCGCAGAACCTATGATAGGCTGCTATGCTGTCATCAGTGTACTCTGGGGACGTGTGATACTCCGCGAAAAGCTCACGAAAAAGCACTATATGTGTATAGCGCTTGCTCTCGTAGGTATTGCTCTTCTCGGATGGTTCAACGAATAACGGAACCGTTCATCACCTGTTGCTCAGAAGATATTTCATGCCTTCGGACAGTCCGTTCAATGTCAGCGGATACATTTCGAAGTATTTTTTCAGCATAAAATAAGTCCTTGTCCAGTAACTTTCCTGGCTAGGAGTACGCTGCGGATGTATCCATATTATATGGGAGTATTTGCTTTTGAAATCCAGGAAGTGATCGAGACCTGTTTTTCTGTTCCGGTCCTTTCGCGGCGACCAGACCGGATAGCAGAGTTCATCCATCGCCATCTCCGCGTCCCCGACTATTATTACTTTATAATTCTCCGGGATGTTGTTGATCACCCATTCTGTCGGAATGCGTTTCCTGTAATCAAGATCCGGTGTTTCATAAAGCGAATCGCTGATGAAATTATGGAAGTAATATATCTTCAGGTCGTCGAAGTTCCCGGCTTTTTTGACCGACTGAAACAGAAGGCTGCACAGATCTCTGTAATAATCCATCGAGCCGCCTGAATCCATCAGCATCAGCACCTTGACGATATTCTTCCGCGGCGCCTTTTTGACTATCTTGAGTTTGCCGGCGTTATTGCAGGTCTGCGATATCGTCTCGTCAACATCAAGCTCCGTCTTCGGCAGAGCGGAATGATCTGAAAGCTGACGCAGACTTCTGAACGCCAGCTGGAACTGTCTGGAATCGATAGTGTTGTCGCGTCTCCAGTCGCGGTATTTCCTTTCGGACGCCACACGATACGCGGAACGCATCCTGCTTGTACCGCCCACGCGTATGCCGCCGAGTTTTTTGCCGCTGTTGCCGTAAGCAGTGTAACCGTTCGTGCCGATCCACTTGCTTCCGCCGTTATGTTCTTCCTTCTGGTCTTCCAGGCGCTGTCTGAACAGCTCTTCGATTTCCTCCATCGACAGGCCCGACATTTTGGCCAGTTCCGCAAGTTCGTTTTTTTCTATTTCCGGATGTTCAAGCCACTCCAGCATTTCCTTCGTGACTTCATCATTGAATTCCACATCCTTGAAGTATTCCAGGAATACCTGATCGAAAATATCAAAATCAGATTCGCTCTTTACGAGCACTGCTTTGCACAGCGAATAGAACCCCGTCAGAGAAGACTGATGCAGATCCATCTGCAGCGCCTCCATAAGCGTAAGCCATTCAGTCAGCGATACTTTCAGACCGCGCGCGCGAAGCAGGTAAAAAAATGGTATGAACATCTGCTATGCCCTTCCGAGATTATCATTCAAAATATCGAGGTCCTCGTTTTTCTTCAGCAGCACCCCTGCATACGGAATTTCTTTCGTGATCCTATCCGTATCGAAGCCGCTGATTTTGAGCGCCACTATCCAGTCCAGGAGTTCGCTCGTACTCGGTTTTTTATGCAGATGATCAAGACTGCGGACCCAGTAGAATGCGTTGATAACCTGATCGAGAAGGATATCCTCGATGTCAGGATAATGCACATGCACTATATCCCTCATCAGATCCTCTTCCGGGAAATCGATGTAATGGAAAATACATCTTCTCAGGAAAGCATCCGGCAGTTCCTTCTCCGCATTCGAAGTGATAATAACGATAGGTCTCTGCTTCGCCTTCACCATCTTACCGGTCTCCGGAATATAGAATTCCATCTTGTCCAGTTCCCAGAGAAGATCGTTAGGGAACTCCAGGTCGGCCTTGTCCACTTCATCAATGAGCAGCACCGCCTGCTCTTCGCGGGAAAATGCCTCTCCGAGCTTCCCGAGCTTTATATATTTCGCGATCTCGTCGACGCCGGTATTCCCGAACTGACTGTCATAAAGACGCTGCACGACATCATATACATAGAGACCCTCCTGAGCCTTTGTGGTGGATTTAATATTCCATGTAATGAGTTCCTTCCCCAGCGAATCCGCCACCGCCCTGGCCAGCTCCGTTTTCCCGGTTCCCGGTTCTCCTTTTATTACCAGCGGCTTCCCCAGCGCTATGGCAATATTCGCCGCCTGCATAAGCTCCGGACTGGAAATATATTCATCGCTTCCCCTGAATTTCTCATTTACTCCCGTAATGTTCATTTTCCGTTCATACTCCTTTTCTGCTGTTTTTTATCTCATTGTTATTTATATACTCTTCCATGATCGCCGCCGCCATAGCGGTCAGCTCTCTGCACGGTCTTCTGGCATAGAACTCTTCATTTCGCTCCGCCGGCTGCGGATCGTCGACGCCTTTTCCAAGTCCCAGAAGCTCACGGCATACTATTGATCCGTTTTCTTCCCGGAACGCTCCCGCCAGCTCCTGCACTCTCCTGTAATGTTCCATTTTCGCATCGCCTTTTTCCGGCGTGTCATAGCCGTACAAAAGTCCCGCGGCCATCAGCATCCCCGATACCGCGCCGCATACCTCGCGCATCCTGCCCATGCCGCCTCCGAAAGACGAGCTCAGCCTCAGCAGCGAGCTGCGGTCAAGATCGTACAGATCTTCAAACGCCAGCAGGACCGACTGCGCACAGTTATATCCTTCCAGAAACAACTTCTGTGCTTTTTCCGCATAAACGCTGTTCTCTAAATCCATTAATTTCTCCTTTTTATTGTACAACAAAAACAGATGCCATATTTAAATAATACAACATCTGTCAAATCAAGCCAACAAATAATCCGATCACATAACAGGAAATACCGCCGAGCACCATCGATACAGGAAGCGTGATCACCCAGGCGAACACAATATTTTTCGCGATGCCCCATTTGACCGCCGATACTCTTTTTGCACTGCCGACACCCATGATGGATGTAGTAATAACATGTGTCGTACTGACCGGGATCCCGAGCGCTGTCATGAGTTCGATCACGAGCGCCGACGCCGTCTGGGCGACAAAACCATTGGCCGGATTCAGCTTCGTAACGCCTCCGCCCATAGTCTTCATTATTCTCTTTCCGCCCGAGAAAGTACCCAGCGCCATCGTTATCGCACAGGCGACCTTTACCCAGATCGGCACTCCCGACGATGCATCAAGCACACCGCCGCTGATGAGTGTCATGGTGATGATACCCATCGTTTTCTGCGCATCATTGTTTCCGTGTGAATACGCGACAAAGGCGGAAGACACTATCTGCAGTCTGCGGAACACTCTGTTCACTTTATTGTTTGCCCAGTTTGCCAGCAGATTGAACAGCACCCTCATAAAGAAGAAGCCTATCAGAAAACCGATCAGCGGCGATGTGAACAGAGGTATTACTACTTTATGAATAACACCCGACCACATGACCGACTGAAACGAATGTGAATACACGATGGCAGCCCCGATAAGACTGCCTATAAGAGCATGCGATGAACTGCTCGGTATGCCGAACCACCAGGTTATGAGATCCCATATTACAGCTCCAATAAGCGCTGCCAGAATGACATATTCCTTGAGCGTGATCCCTACGAGCCCGGTGGATATCGTCATGGCGACTTTTTCACTCACCATGGCACCGATAAGGTTCATGCATGATGCCAGAAGTATAGCTCTGTCAGGCGACAAAGCTTTTGTATAAACCGATGTAGCTATTGCGTTTGCAGTATCATGGAACCCCGATATAAAATCGAAAATGAGCCCAACAACTATAACGCTGATCATTATACCGCTCAGCATCTATTCACCGCACCTTTCCTTCCATTTATCCTCAGTAATGCTGATTTTACATGATAAATCGGAAATAACCAATACAGTTCGGTGATATTTAACACAAAATTAACAAGGCTTAACATGGATTAACATATGCCGCGATCCAGCCCATATACAGCACATTATGGACTTGACTGCCTGCCTGACTGCGGACCGGTCAGTCTCCCACTCCGAAGTCTGTGTTTTCAATGAGGACTTCGATATCGGGATCCTGCAGCAGCCAGCCGAATTCGTCGAGGAACCATTCCGCAAGTTCACGGTCACGTTTGACCGGCGTAGTATTGTCCGTAAACATATTTATCGTGCCCAGTCTGAAATACTTTTTCAGGATATCGATATCGCGCCTTATCATCTCTCTGGTCTGTCCCTTAATACCGACCATCAGACAGGGCGAGTCAAAGTATTCCGCCACTTCCGCCGGTGATGTGAACCCCGCGTTTTTATTTAAATAATTCTCTCTGAAATCATTGTCGAAAGTCTCCACGCCGATCTTGAAAGTTATCGGTACCCCCATGCGTTCTCTCATTTCCTCGAGTCTGTGTCTGTACATCCAGTGAGACTCCAGAAAAAGGCGCTCTATATTTTTGGCATGTATGAGATCATGTATTTCATCAAGCGTCTGCTCCGGAAGGTCAAAGCAGCTCGCGGAATCGATCACCTCGAGCACTCCCATATCTCCTCTGACCTTTGCAAGCACTGCAGAATCGAGCTCGACTATCGCCTGTTCATCGGTTTCGTTGTCGGCGATATAATCGCAGAATGTACACTTTCCCCATTTGCACGGGAATGCTTTCAGCAGTACGATCTCGCGCGGATGCTTTTCTGTTATCCTGCCGTATCTTTCCATCACAGCCCCCTCGGCATTCTTCTCTGCACTGCAAAAGCTGCCCATACGCTTATAAGACAGTTGGCAAAATCAGTAATGAACTGTACTGTGAAAACGCTCGCAACAAGTCCCATGCCCGCCGCATTGTGCAGGAGCTGCACGAGTATGCTGGATCCGGACGAGGTCACGCCGCCGAACACGAAGGCGGTTATCACCGCGCTCACCAGCGACACGGGAATGGCTATTACGGCAGCCGAAATGACTATCCGGCGGAGCGAATTCCCCTCACCGGGCCTGTATTTCCTGAAAATGAGTCCTGCTGCTCCTCCGGCGATTATCTGCACCGGAAGATAATAAAGTGAATATATGTCTGTGGTCACGCCGCATATCAATGCGCCCGCGGCACCGGCGATCATGCCGGCCGCCGGACCGTATCTGACCGCACAAATAACGGTTCCGATACTGTTCAGGTATATCGGTATACCCATAAACAGCGCAATATCGCTGCCCGCGACATTGATCATGCTGCCGGCCGCGATAAGACACAGCCGAAGCGTGCGGGCCCTGCTCAGAGAGCCTTTTCCTGCATCCATTCTCCAATCTCCTTTCTGAGAGATACTTGGTTTTTTATCCTGGGAAGTTCACGAACCAGTCCGCCGCTCATCACGAACGGCGATTGTATAAATGCATAAATATTTTATTTACGTCGGTCAGTATAACACAAACCGCACTATTCCGCCATAGCTTTCATTTCAGCAGCGGAAATGAATTCCAGTTCAGCCTCGCATGCCGACTGTATCTCATCCTTCGTAACTCCGGGATACATCGCTGTGACTCTGTAATGTCCGCGCCTTGTCCCGTTTCTGTCCCGGGCGGCATCTTCTCCGCCTTCGACGAATTCCATTATGCACTTTTCCGTGACCACGCGCGTGACGCAGTGCACTGCTGTCAGCGGCAGCGTGCATTCTTTCAGGATCTTGGCCGATCCGTCCTTCGCCTCATGCTGCATAGCTATGGTGACGTTTTTCGTGCCGGCCAGGATATCCATGCTGCCGCCCATTCCATTGACACGTTTTCCCGGGATCACCCAGTTCGCCAGATTGGCATATTCGTCGACCTGGAGCGCGCCGAGCACCGTCATGTCGAGGTGTCCGCCTCTCAGTATTCCGAACGATGTCGGCACATCGAAAGTGCAGGCCCCCTCGATCAGCGTCGAAACATTCGAGCCCGCATTAGCCATATCCTTATGACCCGTTCTGTAATTTCCCTGATTGCCGCGGTGCTCGTTCTCCCATCTCTCAAAAGTTTCCGCATCGTCGTAGATCCCTTCGAACGCCAGCTGCCTGCCGAGCCCCGCCGAACCGTTCTCTCCTTCGAGTATTACTGTAATATCGTCCGGAATATAATTCCCGACGAGCATAGGCACTCCGACGCCCAGATTCACAAAATCGCCGTCCTTCAGCATCAGCGCGATGTTTTTCGCGATAATATTTCTCCAGTCCATCACAGCACCTCCTGCGGACAATGCACGATATGGTCGATGAACGGTCCCGGCAGTCTGACATCTCCCGGATCTATCTCGCCGACCTCGACGATCTCCTCCGCCTCCAGTATGGCAATATCGCCCGCGGCGGCCATGATCGTGTTCATATTTTCACCGGTATACTTAAAAAGCGCGTTCCCCATCCTGTCGGCTTTCCAGGCCTTCACCAGGGAAACATCCGCACGCAGCGGAAGCTCGAGGATATACTTTTCTCCGTTGATGACTTTTGTTTCCTTGCCCTCTTCGACCAGCGTCCCGACGCCGGTCTTCGTATAAAATCCGCCGATGCCGTAAGCGCCGCAGCGTATCCTCTCCGCCAGAGTCCCGAACGGCACGAAAGTCACCGCAAGTTCGCCGTCGACTATTCTCCGGCCGGCCCTCGGATTCGGCCCGATAAAATCGCAGGTCGCTCTTTTTATCATGCCCTTCTGCTGAAGCAGCCTCTCCGCGCACTGATCGAAGCCGCGGAACGTCTCGCCGAGATTGTCGCATATAAGATCGATGTCTCTGAGATCCGTTTCCGACATGGCCTTGATCAGATTGCACGGGGCGCCGATATTGCCGAATCCGCTGATCATGACAGCGTCCCCGTCATGTATCAGCTTCATCGCATCTTTCATTTCTATTACTTTATCCATAGCTGTTCCACGATCTCCTTAGCTCAGATACTCGAGTCCCACTCTGAAGGCCTGCATGTTCTTCTCGAGAAACGCAGCCTTGGTGTTTTCCGCCATGATCTTCTCCCAGTCGATATCCGTGAGACCCATGGCCTTTACGAGAGCCCCCAGCAGCACGATATTCATCGACTGCGGCGACCCGAGTTTTTCAGCCTCCGCGGACGCGGGTATTACTGTAGTTTCCACCTTAGCCTTTATCTCGTCGATAAGCCCCTCCGGATAAGTTTCTTCTCCGGTGAGGATAGGCGAGCTCGGGATCCTGAACTTGTTCAGCACGACCTTACCGTCCGGCTTCAGGTATTTCATCCATCTGTACGTTTCCTCTTCTTCGAACGAAACGATCAGATCCGCTTCACCCGGCCCTATGACCGGCGCATTGACCTTGTCTCCGTATCTTATCTGTGTGGTAACGCTTCCGCCTCTCTGTGACATTCCGTGGATTTCCGACATCTTCACGTCGTATCCTTCCTGCCCCAGTCCTATCGTCAGCAGTTTGCTCGCAAGGATCGTGCCCTGGCCTCCCACGCCTACCAGCAGTATGCTCTTCGTCATTTTCATATCCTCCTTACTTTACCTTCACAATAGCGTCTTTCGGACAGACCTGCGCGCATATGCCGCAGCCGACACAGGACGGTTCATAGATCCAGGCCTTCTTTGCCTCAGTATCGAATCTGAGTGCCGGGCAGGCCGTTTTCGTACACATCTTGCAGCCGATGCATTTTTCTTTATCCATCTGATAAAGGTGCCTCGTGACGTCGAATTCCTGCAGATCATCTTCCGTGAATTTCTTGAGTGCGCACGGCCATCTGGTAATGATGACGCCCGGTTCCTCAAGCGCAAGTCCCCAGTCCAGGGTTGCGCCGACTTCCTGGAGATCCAGAGGATTTATCGTCCTGACATTTTTCACTCCCAGGGCTTTGACGATTGCAGTAATGTCCGCTGCCGGCGCATTTTCGCCTCTCGCAGTATATCCTGTACCCGGGTTATTCTGGTGTCCCGTCATGCCAGTTGTCCTGTTGTCCATGATGATGACGAGATCGCGGCTGTTGTTGTAAACGATGTCGAGCAGTCCCGTCATGCCGCTGTGGAAGAAAGTCGAATCTCCGAGGACGCTGACGGCTTTCATGTCGGTACCGTAATGCTCAAATGCTTTCGCCGCGCCATGTCCTCCCGATACTGATTCTCCCATACAGAGAACAGTGTCGGTCGCGCTGAACGGCGGCAGCGGTGCTATGCCGTAACAGCCGATATCGCCGCTGATGAAAATCTTTCCGTTCTTTGCTCTTCTCCCGAGCTCGTAGAATAGTCCCCGGTGAGGACATCCGGCACAGAACACCGGCGGACGCTCCTTTATTTTTCCGGTATCCAGATCTATCGTTTCCGATTTAATCCCCAGTACTTTTTCTTTTATGATAGATGTCGAAAGCTCACCCTCCTGCGGGAATACTTCCCTGCCGATGCAGTTTATACCCTTGGTCCTCAGCTGGAACTCCAGATACGGCTCGCTCTCTTCTATGACATACACCTTGTCGAATTTCTCCGTGAACTCCCTGATCTTTTCAAAAGGCACAGGGAAGGAAAACCCGACCTTGAAGTACGATGCCTTATCCCCCAGCGCATCCTTCGCATACTGATACGAGATGCCGCTCGTCACGACACCGATCTTCGCGCCGTCATTCATTACCGCATAATTGTATTTCGAATTTGCGGATTCGTCCGCAAGGACTTTCAGTCTTTCGAGTATCTCATGCCTGAGCTTTTTCGAGACAGCCGGCATCGTCGTATACTGCCAGATATCTCTTTTGTATTCTCTCTTCGGAACTTCCGTACGCTCTCCGAGTTCCACGAAGCTTTTCGAATGGCATATCCTCGTCGTCATTCTGATCATGACGGGCGTACGGTATTTTTCCGATATCCTGATGCCTTCTATGACCATATCCTTGCATTCCTGCCCGTCTGCAGGCTCGAGCATCGGTATGTTCATCATACCGGCATAGAATCTGTTGTCCTGCTCCGTCTGCGACGAATGGATGCCCGGTTCATCCGCGGTAACGACTACAAACCCTCCGTTCGCACCCGTGTATGCAAATGAAAAAAGAGGATCGGCTGCAACATTCATGCCCACCTGCTTCATGGCGCTGAATGATCTTCCGCCTACGAACGAATAGCCGATCGCCGATTCCACAGCGACTTTCTCGTTCACTGACCACTCCGAATCAAGATCGTCTTTATATCTTCCCGCCAGCGTCTCCAATATTTCCGTGCTCGGAGTACCCGGATATGCCGCCGCAAATGTTATACCGGCTTCATAAACTCCGCGCGCAATGGCTTCATTGCCGGTCATCAGTTCTTTCATTTTTTGTCCTCCTTGTTATTTATCCGTTCACGGATCTTCATGGTTCCTTCCAGGTCGTGCTCGTTCATGAGCTTCAGCGCCAGTCCGATGTCATCCGCTTTCAGAGCCTCATAGACTGCACTGTGCTGCGCAAGTCCCGTCTGCCGGTTCGCTTCTATCTGCTGAAACCGCAGAGTGCTCAGATTCAACTGTCTGTAGATATGGTCTGCAAAATCTCTTATCGTCTCATTCGGACACCATCTGATCAATGTCTCATGGAACAGCGAAGACTGCCTGTGGAATTCTTCAAAGTCCTCTTCTGCAAATGCCTGCCGCTGTGCCTCGATCACATCTCCCAGTTCATCAGCGAGCGGTCCGATGTCATCGAGCTCATTTAGAGACTTCATGACGACCTCCGTGATATAATCATTCGCATCACTGAGATCGAGCTCCTTTTCGATGCTGAACGAGATCACCGACGGTCCGGCGTTATATTTCTGTTCGACATAGCCGTCCTGGATCAGTCTGCTTATGGCTTCTCTCACAGGAGTCCTGCTGACCCCGAGCAGTTTCGATATATCTTCAATATTCAACCTGGCTCCCGGACCCAGCTCGCCCGAATTGATCTGTCCGAGCACTTCAGAATATACCTGATCGACCAGCGAGACTCTTTTGATTTTCCTGTCCATCGCTCCTCCTTCACAAACATGCCGCGGCAGCATTGCCGCTTCTCCGCTGAATGCATTTTATATGAGATAATGTCCCTTGTCAATAGATTACATGTAATATGTAATCTGCTTTCCGGGAATAATATAAACAGGATCCTGAAACTGTTTTACACAGTCCCCGGATCCTGTATTTTTGTCTGTGCCGCAATATTTGTATTCTGCGGCAGGACACATGGGTTATCGTAATTCTATTTTCTGAACAGTCCTCTGAGCAGGCTCTTCCCGGCTGTTTTAATGTCCGCAGCCGGCGTACTCCCCGCAGCACCTGCAGCGGCGCTGCCCGCACTCTTATGCTGCGGATCGGCTATCATGCCGCTTAATTCGCTCACTTTGGATACGAGCTCGCCGTTTCCGTCCATCATAGCTGCTCTGCGGTTCTTCTGAAAATAAGGAATATCCTTATTCAGTTCCTCCGCCAGTGCTGTAAATTCCGCATCCGTTTCCGGATAGAGATCAGTGTCTATTTCTTCATAATACGGCTCTTTCTGAGGCGTCAGAAGTATCTCTTCCATTGATTTATCAGACAGCACCTCTTCAAACAGGACATATTTTATAGCCCTGATATTGTCCGGGTGCATGACTTTTTTGATCCGGCAGAGAGCATCAAGCGGTGTCGGCGTCAGCATCAGTATCCTGTAGAAAGGTCTGCTTTCCATCATTTCAAATGTGATACCCATATCCTCCGACAGAAATCTGTAATAGTCCCGTATCTTCTGTCTGCCGAGGACCATGGATTCTGCGTATTTCGCGCAGCCGGGGCCGCCTTCTCTGATTTTTTTCTTGTTGTCTTCCCAGCCGAAAATGAGAGCCGTGAATATCGTCATGGCCGACATTTTTATCTGCGCCTGTACGGCGAGATCCGCTGTAACGGAGCGGGCGACATCACCCATATATGTTATCTCATCAAGACTTTTCGCCGTAAGATAATTGCCAAGTGTCGCCCTGACTGTCGCGGACGTGATCTCATAGTTCGGATCGGCGGCGTCCATGAATTCCCTGATCACATCTCTATACCCTGCCGTAACGGTATTAAGGATGAGATGCTCTCTTTCCATGATCATCTGAGCTTCTATCAGATCGTCAGTCCTGTTTTCAACATCGAACAGTGCTTCATATGCCCGGTCCACCGCCTCATTGTTCTGAGGACGCACAGACTCATATACGACCCTGTACGAATCCAGGAACTCATGGACAGACGGAAGCCTCTGCACTTTCGCATAATCGAACGCTTCGGGCCGGCTGTCATCTTCCGGCAGTGCATAGTCGTTATTACCGCTCGTAACAGCCATGAACAGCTGAGTGTATTCATCCTGCATCCCGGTTTCCTGCATTATCCCCGCGATGTCCATATCGCCTTCGTGCTCGTCGGCCAGCGCAATGAATTTCTGTTCGAATTTTTTCACGCTTTCCAGAAGTTCTCCTTCAGGTGCGCCGTTATAGAGCTGGCTCATATATGCATCGATCATGCTCTTCCATATAGCATCCATCAGCCGTCCACCTCCTTTAACGAGATGAAGTCATAGCCGCACGGATCATCTGACGGAACTGCCGCGCAATTCGCCCTGTGCCATTTTTCCTGTCTGCCCGCTTCGATAAGCTCGCTCTGATGCTCTGCGGCCCAGCGGCCTATCCTCTTCTGTTCTTCCTCGAGATCAGGATGCTTTTCGCCCGGAACCTTGCCGGTTTCCGCAAAGCGGTGCACAAAATCGATAAATCTCTGCATACCCGCTTCCGTTGTCATTGTGAGCATCCTATACGCTCTGTTCTGCGCCAGTTCATCGAAAGTCACACCTAGCTCATTCAGTTTGTTCAGGCCTTCGCTCAGCTCTCTGACTGCGTCCGTCCTGTGCTGCTGCTGCGGATTCCCGATGATATTGAAATAGGCGCCGAAAATGCTGCCGAACACTTCTTTCCTCCGCGTATACTCCGCCGTCATAGCCTCGGCTTCATTGTAGCCCTCGATCCATTCCTGCGAATATGCATACGGCAGCCCCTCTGCAAGAAACCGCTCGCGGCGTTTCACATGGATATCGGCAACATCGTCATACCCGGCATCGCGCATTGCTTTTTCGCGGAAATTGATTTCATCGAGGATCTTGGCTCTGGTCATGCCGTCATAGTAAGGCGTACCTTTGATCATTTCAGTTGCTTCCTCGATGGTCGCACATCCCTGCTCCCTGTAAAAGTCATTCAGTTCCAGATAATATTTTTTCTGCTCCGGAGAAATCTCCTCATCAAAATTGTCTGCTCTGAGCCTGTTCAGCTCATACAGCCTTTCCATCTCAGACATAACGGCACCTCTCTTTCACACTGTTTTAAAGATCAGTGAGTATGATCAAGGAACTTGACATCATCACCGATCTCTGCCCTGATCAGCTTTTCCATCTTTGCTGCGAACGGACACGGGTATCCGATCGGAGTGCCCTTGATGATGCATGAGGCAAATACTATCGCCTCAGCGCCGCGTTTCACCAGATCCCTCGCACGCATCACTGACTTTTTACCCGGACATCCCCCGCAGCTGCAGAATCCGACTATTTCGATCTCCTCGTCAATACTTTCAAACACTCCCGTATGCTCCCTGACTGCTTTGAAATCCGCTGTTCCCGGGCAATAGTCTTCAGTCTGCATACATCTTATTATCCCAATTTTCATCATGCTTCTCCTTTTGTTTTATTATTAGTAGATTGTTATCGTTCTTTTCAGTATATTATAGCAGACAACTATCATCAACATAAGAAATGGCAAATAATCAAACCTTTCACCTGCGGCAGCGGCCTTTTCTTCTGAAATGGAAGAAAAAACCATCAATTCTGTCCCCGTAACTATTTCCGGCCGTTATGCTATAATTATACAAAATCTGCAAAGGGGAAATAATATGATGACTGATCAGTCTCTGCTAATCACGCGCGCAGTACTGCTTGCTGCCGGCTATATACTTTATTCGATAGGATTCCGCGGTATTTTCCGGAAAGCGGGTGTCGCGCCCGGCAAAGCATTCATTCCGCTTTACCATTTCTATCCGGCTTTTGCGATCTGCTGGGAAGGACCGGCATCGGTCATCTGGCTGCTTTTCCAGGCAGTTGCAGTAATATCCAATTACCTTTATTCGGCGGGGGCGAATTCATCCGGCGCAGGCGTTCTCCAGGCCGCAAGTCTCATATGCGGAACAGGCGGACTGATTTTCATGATCATCTGGTCGTGCAATTTATCACATGCTTTCAGGCACGGCAAAGGCTTTATCCTCGGGCTGATTCTGCTGAACCCTTTCTTTATCATGGCTCTCGGTCTCGGTAAATCAGAATATGACACCGCTTATAAGCCTGTTACTGACAGTGCCGATGCGCAAAAAAACGGCAGCGACAGAAAATCCAAAATAAGGAAAGATCTGATCATTGCCGCAACTTTTGCCGTAATAGTTGTACTGTATTTTATTTTCAGATGATCCGCTGCTATCTCATCCGGTAACCTGCTCCCCACAGCGTTTCGATGCAGTCGATCGACGGGTCCGCCTCTTTCAGCTTTTCGCGGAGTCTGTTGATATGCACTGTAACAGTTGCATTGTCGCTCATAGCTTCCAGACCCCACACTTTTTCGAACAGCGTTTCCTTGGAAAAAACTATGCCCGGATTCTCCGCCAGAAACAGCAGAAGATCGAACTCCAGCTTCGCGAGGTTGATCTCGGTCTCGCCTGCGAATACCCTGCGCTCCTGAGGGATTATCCGCAGGCCGCCGATCTTTATCTCGTTCTTTTTGACCTCCGTGCCGCCGTCTGCCCGAAGACGTTCGTGCATCGCTATATGGGCTTTGACTCTGGCGACCATTTCCGGCGGGCTGAAAGGCTTTATCATGTAATCGTCGGCGCCCAGACCCAGTCCGCGGATCTTGTCGACATCCTCTTTTCTGGCAGTCACCATCATTACAGGAATATCACTGCTCATCCTGATGGCCCGGCAGATCTCAAATCCGTCAATGCCCGGCAGCATCACATCGAGAATGATCATATCATATCCTCCGGCCATGGCCTTCTTCATGCCTTCAGTTCCGTCCGGTGCGATATCCGCCGCAAATCCGTTTGCCTCGAGATAGTCTCTTTCCAGCTCCGCTATCATCTGCTCATCTTCTACTATGAGTATTTTCTGTTCACTCATCTTCTCCTCCTTCTGCCAGCGGAATATCCATTACGATAGCCAGTCCTCCGTCATTTTCCGCGTGTACGCTGCCTCCCTGCTGGACTATCAGCTGCCTGACCACAGCAAGGCCTATACCGCTTCCTTCAGATGACCTCGTTCTGGATATATCGCCTCTGTAGAAGCATGTGAAAATGTTTTCCAGATCTTTTTCCGCCACTCCGGGTCCGTCGTCAGTGATGCGCACTTCCGCCCTTCCGGCATCCGTGACATGCAGAGAAACGCGAATATTGGAACTATCGCCTGTCCTGTATTTGATCGTATTGTCGATTATGTTGCGGTTGATCCTGCCCATTTCTTTTCTGTCGATCTTCGCCGTTACTTTCTCAGCCGGAACATCCAGAGAAATCGTCACATTGTCTTTTACGTACTCTGTGGAGATTTCCTCTGCGCTTTTCCGGTAATACTCTGTCAGATCTGTCAGTTCCATATTAAGATGTGTCTCGCCCATATCTACTCTGGAGAAATTCGTCAGATCTTCGACGAGATTTTCCAGCACGGTCGCACTGGTCTCGATTGCTTCGTAATATTTCATTTTCTTTTCCGGTGTAGAGGCGATCCCGTCGCGAAGTCCCGCTACATATCCCTTTATCGATGTCAGCGGCGTCCTCAGGTCATGCGAGATACCGTTGATCAGTTCTCTTCTGTACTGCTCATATCTGATACGCTCATCGACAGACTCTTTGAGTGATTTCCTCATCTCATTGAACTCGCTTATTGCGTCGCCCATTTCGTCATTTTTCGGATATACAATGTCAAAGTCCAGATTGCCTTCCCTGATCAGAGCGCTGGCCGTACTGAGCTTTCTCAGCGGCAGAAGGATATTCCGCGCGATCCACCACGACATGATCATATTCATCAGAACCACGACTGCGATTATTATGGCAATAAGGAATCCTATATAGAGCATGATGTAACGCTCCATGTAAGACATATCGCCTTTGCTGGCGGGTATGGAAGCCGTGCTGACCGCCACCGCTCTGTAATTATCCTCCGCCGAATAACATAGGACCACTGATGTCGACCCTTTTGTATACGTAAGATTGCTGTTGCGGTCGTACAAATCTCCCACTGCTTTTTTCGCTTCAGCGATATCATCTTTGGTCAGACTGCTGTACATGACCTTCCCCTGATATACGATCCTGAAATGATAGCCGGCAGCTTTCATTTCGGATTTTACGCCTTTCAGATCTCCGCGCCATTCCAGCGTCTGCATTTCGCTCTGCGCGGTATAGATGCCGTCTCGGTCATCGAAAAGATTCTCCATCGTTTCCCAGGTCTGAGCGCCCGGACCGGCTGTGAAAATAGCCAGTATTACAACAGCGATCAGAACCGGTACCACGATTATGAGGATATCAGACAGTATAAGTTTTTTTCTAATGTTCATTTTGAATTTCTTACGCATGCTGCTGGTCCGCCTTTGCTGCTTTTATTCTATACCGCATATTCAGTTCTGTCTCGCGTTTTTTCGCCTGTATGCCGTCTGCCGTGATCCTGTTTCTGATTTTTATTATTACCAGGAACATCCCTGTAATGATCATCCCGAGGTAGAAGCTCAGTCCACGGGAAAGCACCATGCCCGGTATAAGCGAGCCGCCTGTAAAAATTGCCGCAAATATCATCTTGAATGCGCCTTCGCCCGCACCGGTACCTCCCGGCAGCGGAACTGCCGCTATTCCTGCATTCAGCAGAGCCTGCAGAGAAAAAATCTCCAGCCAGCCTGCGCCGGAACAGCCGAGAGCACGATACACAAAATACGTAACGCTGTAAATTGCCACAAGCTGGACCGCCGTTACAGCAATGTTTTTCGCCAGGACTCTGATATGCTTTCTGATGTAGAACGCTCCGTCGCGATATTCTTTCATTTGTTTCGATATCTTGCGTATAGCCTGCTTCTTATTGATTTTCAGACAGAACACCTTCATTTTTCTTTCGATAAAGCAGGCCGCCGCCGGGCAGAACAAAAGCATGATGAGCACAGATAAAATGGATACGCTTATCGCGATCCCCGCATAAATAAGGACCTGCGTCGCAGTACTCAGTCCCGTTATGAAACTATGATCATAGATGACTCCGAAAATGCCGAGAATTACACTGACAAGCTGGAATCCCATCAGTTCAACAAGCAGGGAAAGCGATCCGTGAGCGATCTGAACTTTATTGCGGTTCATGTAATAAAGCTGCATCGGCTGTCCGCCGCTGGCGGACGGTGTTATGCCGCTGAAGAAAAACCCCGAAGCTCCGTACTCGAGATTCTCTATGAAATGCGTTTTGTATCCCAGTGTTTTCAGCACGCGCCCGATATTCGAAGATTCGCAGCATACGAAAAGACACATGCATCCCACGCCTGCCGCCAGATACAGCGGATCGGCGCCGCGCAGAGCAGACATCATCGTGCTGCGGTCGCAATTCCTGAAAACAACAGCGAAAACACAGATCACTATCACCGCGAAAGCGACTGCGCTCAAAACCAGTTTTTTATTTCTTTTTTGTTCATTTTCCATATACTTCGTCCGCCTTCACAAACTCATATCCGGCCGATTTCCAAACCGGTATGACTTTTCTGAGAGCCTGTATCGTTCTGGCCGGAGCTGCATTCTCCCCCCGGCCGTCATGCAGACAAATCACGCTGCCGCTGTGTACCCTACGCCTCAGACGTCTGGCTATTTCTTCTGCAGTAATATCTCCGCGCCAGTCTTCGGCCATTACGGACCACAGGACCATTTTCATACCGTACTTGTGCATCATCCCCGCGAGCTGCAGGTTGATCGTGCCCCACGGCGGTCTGAAATATATTACATCCGTATCAAGCTGATGCATTATATCGACCGCACGCATGAATTCCTCCCGCGTATCACGCATCCCCATAAAAAGTGGACATCTGTGATTCAGAGAATGCAGTCCGACAAGGTGCCCTTCATCTTTCATTCTCTGGATCAGTTCCGGATTCTTTTCTGCAGACTCTGCAACAGCAAAGAACGAAGCACTGATATCATTTTCTTTTAAAAGATCCAAAAGCTCCGGTGTATACCTGGAATCAGGTCCGTCATCGAAGCTCAGACAGATCGTTTTCCGTCCTGCAGACTTTTTCACCGCAGGTATTTTATTGGTTATATAATTGTTTACTCTTACCGCAGCTGTAGGCAGCATCGAATAACTCAGCAATACAGCTGCCGCGGCTATAGCCGCATTTTTATTTTTATCAGGCATTTTTTCTTATCTCATCGATCGCTTCCGGAAGTCCGTGTCCGCTTATTTTATTTTTGATGCATTTCATATTATTTCTCATCTTCACTATTTCGCTGCTGCCGTTCAGCATCGACTCGAGACACGCTTCGATATCATCGCCGTTGTGTAATACTTTACCTATATTTTTTCTTTCGATATACATGGCATTCGTCTTTTCCTGAGACAGGAACGGATCTATCACCAGCATCGGCGTCTCGGCATATATCGCTTCGAACAAGGTTACTCCGCCCGCCTTGGAGATCAGCATATCAGATTTTGCCATATACCGGTAAACGTCATTGCAGTATCCGAGCACATCGACATTTTCATATTTCCCGTTCAGCTCTTCAAACAGCTCGCGGTTTTCGCCCGTTATGACAGTTGTATGTACATCCGGCTCTGCACTCAGATATTTCAGCATATCAGCCGCTCCCGGGATCAGTCCGAGACCGCCGCCCATTACAAGCACTTCTTTAGTATTTCCCGGCGAGGTTTTTCTGTCCAGAGATTTGAATTCTTTTCTGACAGGTATTCCGCCGACATATATTTTCCCGGGATCCACGCCTTTGCCGACCAGTTCCTGTCCTGTCGTTTCATCACCGACAATGTAGGCATCGGATGAATCCGATATCCATGCGTTGTTTGTCTGGATATCCGTTATGCATATTATATATGGTATCGCATGGTTCTTTTTCTTGATGTAGTCGCCGACATATTTAGCTCCGACAGGCCATGTCGAGACCAGAAGATCAGGAGAATATTCCCTGATAAGCTTGTCGAATCTGTAATTAAAAGCCTTCTCCAGCGGAGTGCCTTTCACATCTTCATCCACCTTATCCATTGCATTATACAGCCCGTGGTATTTACTCGCTATAATATTGAACAGCTTATATACAGGTCTGCTGAAAATCCGCAGGATATAAGCAAACAGATCAACTATTACTACATCTGCATCTTCATATTTATGTTCAAGTTCATCTTTGACAGCGTCTGCCGCCGATTTATGTCCGTTGCCGAACATTCCTGTTAATACTAAGATTCTCATTTCTTTTTCCTCCTATAGATACAATAGGATAAAAAAATAAATAAATTATAAACAATTCGTAAATAATCGGACAAGAAAAAGGCCGGTCTTGCGACCGGCCGGGCACACATCTGCCCCATTCATATCATTATTTTTCAGCGAAGATCTCCGCCATTTTGTCAAGTCCCCAGTTTCCGCCGGTGATGACCATGCAGACCTTTTCGCCGGGTGAAACTTTCAGCTTGTTTTCTATCAGAGTGCCGAGGCAGATCGCGGATGAAGGCTCAGCGAGTATTTTCACATCGCGGGCTATCATGCGCACTGCTTCTTTCATTGTTTCGTCACGCACTGTTATCAGCTCGTCGACATTTTTTTCTATTACCGAAAAAGCATTTTCCTTCGGAACGGAAAGCTGCAGTCCGTCGGCAATAGTATGAGTGACCGGGATAGATGTCGGCCGTCCGTTGGCACGGCTTTTCTGAAATACCGCTGTCGCATCGGGTTCCGCGCCCACCACGCGTACAGACGTATCAAGACCCTTCACCGCCGTTGACACCCCTGAGATCAGACCGCCGCCGCCGATCGGGACTATTACCGTATCAACATCGCTGAGGTCTTCGAGTATCTCCATTCCTATCGTTCCCTGCCCCGCCATCACTGCCGGATCATCGTAAGCGTGTATCGGCACAAAGCCGTTCTCTGCCGCTATTTCCAGAACTTTTTTCCACCTGACCTCATAGTCACCTTCAGCAAACATTATTTCGCCGCCCAGCGCTTCTGTATTCTCACGTTTCTGAACAGGCCCGTCAGGCTGCATAACTATTACCGCCCTGACTCCGAGCATCCTGCCCGCATACGCCACACCCTGCGCGTGATTTCCGGACGAAGTAGTTATCAGTCCGTGCGCCCGCTCTTCGGCGGATACGGACAAAGCCTTGCTCAGCGCCCCCCTGACTTTGAAAGCGCCGATCGGCTGGAATATCTCGGGCTTGATATATATTTCGCACCCGAATCTTTCTGAAAGCTTATATGATTTTATGATCGGCGTGCGTACGATATATGTTTCGATCCTTGCACGCGCTTCTTTTATGTCCTGCAGTGTAAGCGAAAAACTCATTCTGCACCTCCTGCTATTTGAAAAACTCGAAGTATGTCCCGAGACCGCGTTCCCTGGCTTTCTTGTAAATGAGATTGGCCGTAGTATTGTCCTGAATAGCCATTCCCGTGGAATCGAACATTGTTATCTCATCATCGCTTTCGCGTCCTGTTTTTTCACCGAGCAGTATTTCGCCCAGCTCTGCGTGTATCTGATCGCGCGTAATGATATTTTCGTTTATTCCGTGCTGTGTCTCACCCTTTTTCACACACTGGTCTTTGGAATCGTTCACCAGTTTCACCTTGCGGAATATTTCAGGATCATATTCCTGTTTGCCCGGAGAATCCGTACCGATCGCTACGATATGCGTACCCGGCTGTACCCAGTCAGCTTCGATCACGCTTCCCTTGCCTCTAGTTGTCGATACAAGAATATCTGCCTTTTCTACAGCTTCACGCTTTGTCGCTTCCACCGTCACAGGTATGCCGAGCTCGCTTTCCATATCCTCTTTGAACTTTGCGCTGCTCTCAGGGAAAAGATCCCAGGCATGTATTTTTTTGATTCCGGCTACTCTGCTTATTGCGCGGGCTTCCATTCTCGCTTCTGTGCCCGTGCCTATCGAAGTAAGCTCCGAAGCATTTTTTCTGGCCAGTGCTCTCACTGAAACAGCGCCTGCCGCGCCTGTTCTGAAACCGGTGATAAGACTGCCGTCCATTACACATGTCAGTGCGCATGTGCGGGCATCCCATAGAAGAACCGTTCCCATCCCTTTAGGAACACCGTATTTCGTTTCGTTTTCCGCGAATCCGCCCGATGAAGCTTTCAGCGATATAACTTCTTCAGTGCTGTAATATCCGCCTTTGAAATCTATCTCGCCTCTAGGTTCCGGCATTGCGATGCCGAAATATTCAGGCTGCATGACTTTGCCGCTGTTGAAAGCCCTGTAACCTTCTGCAACCGCTTCGATGGTATCATCCATATTCAGGACCGAAGCGACTTCTTCTTTTGTCAGTAATAAAGTCTTCATTTTTTCCTCCTTGCATGCAAGTATTATTTTGTTCTGTATTAAGTGTGCATCCGCGGACCGCCAAAGTCCAATACGGAATGGGTATAGCAGATATTCCCGCACTGCAGAACTATTCCTCACATCCTGCTGTTGTAATCAAGGCAGAAAGAAATGAAATCAGAAAAAAGTTTTCCGCTGTCCTCACGCGTAACGATGCTTATGGGCAGCGTTTCCTCCAGGTCGAAATGGCATATGCCTCCCGCATTAAGCATGCGCTCGTGATCGTCCGATATCATGAATCCGTCTCCCATCTGGAGAGACATGATTATGGCATCCACAGTCGAGCACAGGACCACCTGCGGCGATATGCCGTACTTCTCCGTGAGTGCTGCATGAGTCAGCACCTTCTGCGAAACGTGCTCTTTTTTCAGACAGTAAAGCTTCTGGCTGCCAAAATCCTCTATCTTCAGTTTTCTGCGGCCGAACAGCGGATTGCTGTCAGAATATATCACACAGTAATGCGCGTCTATCAGGTCGTAGGCCTGTATCCTGCTGACATTGCCGCTTTTGATATTGTTGTCTATAGTCGCCCGCTGCATTATCATAATATCCAGCTGCTCATGTTTAAATTTATCTATCAGGAGCTCGACGTGATCCGAATCGAGAATGATATTTGCTTCTTCATTCTCATCCTTGAATGCACCCATTACTGATCTCAGATATTTTGTCAGGTCCAGTCCCTCGCATACGCCCAGTCTTATCGTCTGTCCGTTCACATACTGCGTCTGTCTGATGTCAGCCAGTATCTCGTCGAACTTGATCTCGGAATCGGCAAAAAAGTCGCTGAGCTTCTGCCCCGCATCGGTCAGTTTAAGTTTTCTGCCTGTCCGGTCAAACAATGTCACATCAAGTTCTTTTTCCAGCCTCGCTATACGCCGGCTCAGGACAGGCTGAGAAATATACAAGGAATTTGCAGCCCGGGAAAAGTTCATATACTTTGATGCCGCTAAAAAACATTCTACCTGTATACTGTCGATCGTCATAATTATGCTCCTGTCATCTTACACGCTTTATTTTTTCATCTTCATTATTTCTTCTGCCATATTGTAACACATTTTTTGTTATTTGCCGCATTGTCTCCAGACAGATCATCGGCCGCATAAATGCCGCCGATAGTCTGCTGTGATTATTAAATGTAATATTTGGCTCGAAACAGTGTGCTAGCTTTTGTACGCTGCCTCGAGAGCTTGTCTGAAATCATTGAGGAGATCCTCCGTATTTTCTATGCCGACGGATATTCTCAGCAGTCCGTCGGAGATCCCTATAGCCATTCTTTCCTCTTTGCTCATGTCACTGTGCGAACTCATCGGCGGATACGACATAGTCGTCCTGTAACCTCCGAGCGTCATCGCATAATGACATATATGCAGATTGTCCATGAACTTGTTCATTCTTTCCCTGTCTTCAGGCAGCTCAATGCTCAGCATGCCTCCGAACAGTTCTCCGAATTCTTTCACCGCCAGCTCATGCTGCGGATGACTTTCCAGAGAAGGATGATAAACAGCTTCCACATACTCTGACTCTTCAAACATCTTCGCCAGAGCAGCGGCATTCTCAGCCTGCTTTTTCACTCTTAAATTCAGAGTCCTTATTCCTCTGCACACCAGCCACGACGAGAACGGATCGCTCTGCGTTCCGAGCAGCACCTGCAGCTCATACGCCTTATCGACATATTTTGCCGCTCCGGTGACAGCTCCGCATACGGCATCGCTGTGTCCGTTCGCGAATTTCGTCAGGCTGCTGACCACAATGTCAGCACCGAGGGCCAGAGGCTTCACAAGCGCTCCTGTCATGAATGTATTGTCTATTATGAGGATCGCACCGTTTGCATGAGCGATTTCCGAAACCGCTTTTATGTCGGGAACCGATATCAGCGGGTTCGACACAGTCTCGGTATAAAGCAGCGTCGTGTTGGGTTTAAGGCCTTTTTTGACCTGCTCGATATCAGTAAAATCAGCGAATGTCGTTTCCACACCGTACTTTGCCAGTATTTTTGTGAATATCTCTATCGTCTCTCCGTAGAGCGTCTTGTCCGAAAGAATATGATTGCCGGCTTTAGTGTTGGCCAGAAGAGCTGTTGAAATCGCAGCCATGCCCGATGAACATGCGATCGAAGCTTCTCCGCCTTCTATATATGTCATCAGCTCCGCCAGCGCCGTTCTGTTCGGATTGCGGTTCCTGTTATAGCAAAATCCGTGTTCGTCATACCTTTTCTGGAGATCATCGAGATCTTTCACATTGTGCGCCGTTGACATATGTATCGGCAGCGCCTCCGGTTCTGATGCCGAAAAGGCGAAATACGCTCCTGCCTCCAGTATCCCGGTTTCAAAATTATAGTCATCTGTTTTTTCCGTCATCATTATAGTCCTTTCAAGCTTTTTTACGTCTGGCATCGCGTTTCGCATATGCTGCTTCTTTTGCGATCCTTATCTTTTCGTTCGTCTCCGCCGCGATCTTCGCGACCTCCGGCTTCTGCTCATAGAACAGTTTGAACTCCGGATCTATCTTGCCTATTCCCATGTACCGGGCTTTGTAATCCTTGAATATCTCAAAGAACTTGTTTCTCATAACCAGGAGCGCCAGCAGATTGACAAACACCGGTATCACCAGTGAGATATCCACTATGGCCCAGAATGTATCAGGTCCGTTTCCGGTAAGAACGATAGATGTTACTATCACGATATTTGGCAGTGGGAAAAGATATTTCCATGCATTGATAAGTCTGTCTCTGGCAATCGGATGATATCTGAGCAGATATCTGATATTCGTGCAGTCATATGTGTACCAGCCTGTCGTTGTTGTGATCCCGAATAAAAATGCCATAAAGCCGATAAAATATTTGCCCCAGACACCGAAGTTGGCACTGTAAGCCATCATTGTGAGCGTGACTCCCGGCGTACCTGTAGTCCAGACACCTGTGCACAGTACTGCCAGTGCAGTAATAGAGCATACAATGATCGTATCGACAAATACTTCGAAAGCGCCCCAGAGGCCCTGTCTCATCGGATGTTCACAGTCGGCGGAACCATGTATAAACGGTGATGATCCCTGTCCGGCTTCATTCGAGTTCATCGAACGCGCGATTCCGTATCTCATGCATTCCGACACAGCGCACCCTGCGAATCCGCCGACCTGAGCTTTTGTTCCCATGAAAGCATCATGGAATATCATATAGAACACATGAGGGATATTTGAAAGATTGAGTGAGATGAGTGCCAGTCCTCCGACTATGAAAGCAAGACACATAAACGGAACTGCTTTCGTGGCAAATTTTGCGACTCTCGGCACACCTTTGCAGGTGATGTAAAATACAAATGCCGAATATGCCAGCGTTACAACTATCATGTTCCAGTGGAACGACTGATTCAGCGCTTCTGCGATCGTATAGGCCTGGCTGCCGCCGAGCCATGAAATAAGGAGAGCGATCGAGAATGCCAGCGCGAGCGGACCGCCTATCTTCAGTCCCATGTCCCATTTGATTCCTTTTTCGATAGTGTATGTGGATCCTCCGAAGTAGTTTCCATTCTCATCCTTGTTGCGGTAGTAGCATCCCAGCGTAACCTCTACGCATTTGATCATCATCCCGAAGAATGCCCATATCCACATCCAGAATACCGCACCCGGACCGCCTGTAGCGATAGCCGTTGCAACTCCGGCAATGTTTCCACATCCTACGGTTCCGCCTATCGCGATCGCCACTGCTTCAAACGGCGATACTGTTCCTTCCTGTTTGGTCGAAGCTTCCTTGCTTCGCATACTGCCGGCGGTATTTTTCATCACATGATGCAGGTGCCTTATCGGAAATGCACCGGAACGGATAAAATAATATGCTCCGACTATAAGAACAAATAATACGAAAGGCAGGCCCCAGAGAAAACTATCTATATTAGCTATTATTGTGCTCATGTTGACCTCCAAATCAATAGTGAAATAAATGATCCGTTATGGATCGAACAGCGATATATCATGGCCATGTACATATCTTTACCTTTATCATGCATCATGTGCTTTCCTAAGTCCAATGTGTTTAGGGAATAGCAACTATACCCTTGCGGGCACATAAAAGACCGCCGCATAATGAACGGCGGTCCATTATGCGGCGTTTAGTACTGCATCTTTATTTGCTGATATTTTCGGCAATTGTCCTGAACATGGCATCGCGGTCGATCGGTTTCGTTATATATCCGTTCATGCCGGCTGCCGCTGCCTCCGTCATACTTTCTTCAAACGCGTCGGCTGTCATAGCTATTACCGGCACGGTTGCTGCATCGGACCTGTCCATGCCGCGGATAGCCGCCGCGGCCTCGAAGCCGTTCATTACCGGCATGCGGATATCCATCAGAATGAAATCATAATATCCGTCACCGCTGCCTGCGTACATTTCCAGTCCGGCTTTTCCGTCCGCGGCGCGGTCTGTGATCACGCCGGCGTCTCCGAGGATCATCTGCGCTATTTCTGCATTGACATTGTTGTCTTCAAACAGAAGCGCGTGCTTCCCGGCGAAAATTTCATATCTGACAGCAGGCTTTTCGGTAACATCGACTCCTTCGTCTGAGTTTTTCAGCGGAAGCACGACTGTCACTTCAGTCCCTATGTGTATTTTACTCTTCACGTCTACGGTCCCGCCCATAAGATCCACATATTTCCTGACGATTGAAAGTCCCAGACCTGTTCCCGTCATGGTATCGGTTTCCGCACGTTTCTCCTGAGTGAACGGTTCGAACATGGTCCTGCAGAACTCTTCGCTCATGCCGATGCCGTTGTCTTTTACCGTCAGACTGACATTCGATCCGCTGCCGGAGATATCTGCAGACGTCATAACGACAGCTACGCTGCCGCCTTCTCCCGTGTATTTTATAGCATTGGAAACCAGATTCAGAATGATCTTCTGGATCTTTATTTTATCCGCCAGCACCATCCTGTTCACCAGCCCGCTGAAATCGTCGGTCAGTTCTAACCGCTTGAGTTCCGCGTAAGGTCTCATCGATGTCATCACAGTCTCAGCAACATCCTGCAGATCCACTGTCTGCAGATCCAGCGTTCCCTTGCCGCTTTCGATACGTGAGAGCTCAAGCGTATCGTTCACCATGTCACGCATTAGTTCCCCGGAAGACTTCACCTTGCTGAGATAATCCTGCTTTTTATCAGCATCATGTTCATTCATCGCATAATCGGTAAACCCGATAATGCCGTTTAACGGCGTCCGGAGATCGTGACTCATGCTGGAAAGAAATTCAGACTTGGCGCGATTGGCCGCTTCGGCTTCAGCCTTGGCCTCTGCCAGTTCACGGTTCTGACGCTTTCTGATGCGCAGCGATACCAGCAGAAAAATTATCAGGCCTATGCCTATGCCGAACGCGGCGATACCTGCCGCCATCCTGACCGGATAACGGCGCATCATCATGCCGAACGAAAACTGCTCGGTCTTTGTTGAATTTTCGCTTAGTATACTCTGGATCGTATCTGCGGAAAGACTCTGCAGCGATTTCGACAATATCCCGAGAAGCAGCGGATTCGATTCTTCAGTCACACCCAGAGAAATGCTCTGGGTAATATCAGAAACCGGCTGATAGACGAAGCTTTCGAATTTGCCCATCGAGCGGTAATAATTTGCCTGATAATAATTCAGGAACGTGCAGTCCGCATCGCCGTCGGCAACAGCATCCATACACTCTCCGAAAGTCAGATACGGAACTTCTTTCAGTTTGGGATATGTTTTACTTATCCGGTGTTCCAGATATCCGCCCTTCACTACTGCCACCGTTGCCGGAGATTTCCCGCTGTCTTTGGCGACTCTCATCACTGAACCTGATACATATGGTTCGGTGATCAGCAGTCCGTGCGATTTTGCCCAGCTGTAATCATAACTCACAGCCATTATCAGATCGTTGGATGCGCTGCTGGCATCATCGTAAACGGCCTTGGTCGAAGATGATAAAATAAATTTGAATTTTATTCCCGTTTCTTTGCCTATCGCACGGATTATATCAGGTGTGATGCCCTCCGCTTTGCCGCCTGTCTCGTATTCGAACGGAGCCCAGTTGGTTTCATAGTAAACATATACTACAGGCTTTTTATCCATATAGGCATGTTCCTCTTTCGTATACCCGACAGATTTAGACAGAGCACGGCCGAAATGCAGTTCGAAAATATCCGAATTGAAGCTCGGATTGTAACTGAAAAGCTGAGCCATCGCATCATCGAGTTCTTCGCTCAGAGAGCTGTCCTTTTTGGAGGTGATAAAATATACAGGCGTCGAACTGCACTTTGCCAGTATCACGTGACCCTCCGGAGTCTCGAAATAATTCGTCTGCACGACAGTATCCACTTTTCCGGCATCGAGGGCTCTGAACATAGCGGCACCGCTTTTATACGGTTTCGGCTTAACGGAGAATCCCTTGCGGCGTCCGTATTTCTGCAGCTCGTCTATGACTGTGCTGCCCTTTTCATATCCGACTTTCATGCCGTTGAACGCCTTGTAATCATTGTAATTGTACTTCGTATCACTCCTGCCGAAGAGATAGCACATTTCCGTACCCATGGCTTCTGAAGAGAAGTTGTAATACTTCATGCGTTCATCGGTTTTCGTCACGTCCATAAGAAGATCTATTTTGCCGTTTCTCACCATTTTCAGAAGTTCATCCCAGGACGCGCTGACGTATTCATACTTCCAGTCCGCATACTCAGAAATAGCCTGAAGATAATCTTTTTGAAACAGTACAGTCTCGTTCTCACCGGAGATCCCGGTATTGTCTGTATCGGATATCCCCACCCGCACGGTGCGCTGCGCCGCACAGACGTTATAACTCAACGCAAAAAAAGACACGGCAAAAAACATTACTGCTACTGCTGCTAACGAGATTATGCTCAGAACTCGTCTGTTTTTCATTGCCGCGGCTCCTTTCAGAGATATCTGCTGTATTCTGTTTTTAAACTTTCATTCTATGTATTTGGATTCATTTATATAATTATACATTTTTACCCGGTCTATGTAAAGCTGTCCGTCACGCATTCTTCGCCGTACTGTCCTCCTCACGCTGTACCTTGATCTTGCCGCTCGACACAAGCTGTATAAACAGACTTGCCAGCTTCGGATCGAACTGTCTGCCCTCCTGCTTTTCTATTTCTCTCAGCGCAAAATCCACACCGTACGATTCCTTGTAGCTGCGGTTGGAAATCATGGCGTCGAAAGAATCCGCCACACACAGGATGCGCGCTGAAAGCGGGATATTCTCACCGGCGATGCGCCGCGGATAGCCTGTGCCGTCATACCTTTCATGATGTCCGATGACTGCCGGAATAACATATTCAAGTGAAGGCAGGTATCTTATGATCCCTACGGAACTTTCCACATGATTCTTCATGATCTCAAATTCCTCTTCCGTCAGCTTCCCCGGCTTATTTAGCACCGTTTCCGGTATGCCTATTTTGCCGATATCATGCAGCAGTCCGGCCTCTCTGATTATTTCCACGGTATCCGCATCCAGCCCCGTCGCGTACGCGAGTTCGGACGCATAATATGCGACATTCTTGGAGTGGTTGAAGGTGTAATGGTCCTTCGTGTCGATCGCGGCAGTAAGGGCATAGATCGTCGATGCGTAGGAAGAATATATTTCTTCTCTATGCTCATGTTCCTGTTCGGCATTCCGATACGTCTGAGTATCGCGCATTATCTGGCCGCCGGCAGCGAGCATGATGCCGTTCTTGCCTTTCCTTTTTACATTGAACACTGCCATATCAGCGGTATCTATAAGTTCACTTACGCTGCTCGCGGTATAAGGGATGGAACTGATGCCGATGCTCATCGTCAGCACCTTCAGTATCTTGTCGTTTGTGCTGTCGTTGATATGCATGATCTGACGGCGTATAGTATCGGCCAGATTTTTTGCAGCCAGCATGTCATATCCCGGCAGGATAACCGAAAATACTTTGCTGCTGTATCTGGTCGTATAACCGTTGTCGCCTACACACGATGAAATTGCTCTCGCTGTCCTCTGAAGAGCTAGATCTCCTTCCTTTGTGCCGTACAGCTGATTGTACAGACGGAAATCATCCATGTTGAATACTACCAGCGCCAGCGAACGCCCTTCACACTTGCTGTATTCCTGCTCCAGAATCTCATAAAAATATTTGCGATTGTAAAGGCCGGTCAGTTCATCCGTTCTGGCCTCATAATAAGCCTGCTCATACAGACGCGAATTTTTGACAGCTATGGAGCATATCGAACTGATGGACGAAAGGAAACTGAGATCGTCAAATGAAAAGCTCCTTTTGCCTGCAGGAAGCGATACTGCCACTACGCCTACCAGTGTGTCGTCATCGTTCAGAGGGATAAAACAGTCTGTGTGCATTACGGTAAACTGATTTTTTTCTTCCTCCCACATCGATTTGTATACTGTCATGCACTGAAAGTCCGACATCAGCAGACATTCGTGATGGTTTTCCAGATACTTTATCAGCGGATTTTTATGATCGAGCCTGAACGAACGATTATCGAGAGGGCTGAGGCTGTATGCCATATTGTAATCCAGATCCCTGGTATTCTGCACGAAAACATATATCTTCTGTATGTCCAGAGCGTCCCGAAGCAGCCTGACCATTTTATCCATTATTTCATTTATGCGCAGACTCTGAGATACATCATGGCTGAATTCTTTCAGAGAATTCGCCCTTTGTATCTCATCTTTTATAAATAATTTATCTATGCAGATCTTCATCAGATTGTACAGTACGACAGTGCATATCATAAACAGCAGCGCTATCATCAGTGTCTCGCTTATCGGGAAATCAGGCAGTGTTTTTTTCATGAATCCGTCCATCGAAGGGATCCAGTACGAGAAAAACAATACCGAAAGCACTGCCGACGCCGCATAGCAGGCACCCTTCGAAACAAGGAGTGTAAGCTTGAACAGCCTGCGTTTATACAGCGCGTAGCCGAGGCATATTACCATAATAAACGCCGAAAGGACATCGATCGGGAAGCCCTTGCAGAACGGCGCCAGAAACAGCAGCTGTCCGAGCAGGACGGAGGATGCTCCGAGAATGATCGGCTTTGTCTGCCTTTTTTTCAGTTCATCTTCTCTGTACGACCGGAATATCAGCAGAATCGTATGGATCACAATACCGCCGCACACAACAAAGAATACCGCTACCGGCCACGACAGATTATATACATAGCTTACCGTGCCGTCCGCAGCGTATTCAGGTACAGGTTTCGCCAGAAGAAGTCCCGTGAATGCGTTGAACGTGAATGATGCCAGGACAAGGATCAGCCAGACCTTGGTCATGACGCGGCAGTCGGAATCTGTAAATACTACTATGAAGTGGAACAGCCAGTATGCCAGCATGAAAAGTCCCAGCAGAGATGCCTGAAACCAGAATCCCAGGGACGGCCAGGCCTGCAGTCTCATGAGCGCAGATCCGCCGGTCCATAAAATACAGCTTGCAAGCACCATAATGAACGCTTTTATCTCCCCTGTCTTTTTGGCAGCCATAAAAGCGAGAAACAGAAAGAGATAACAGCAAAGCGCCGCAGTAGGGATGATAATATAGCTACTTGTCATTTTCACTTACCTCCCATACTATCGGCTCACTGAACTGCATTTTCAGCAGAGCGCTTATCTGATGCGGATCCGGATTGATTTTTCTGATTTCCTCTCCGTATTTTCTGCTGAACGCAGCAAAAGTACCGCTCTTCAGGATCGTTATTTCGAGCGGGTCCATACCCAGTATTCTTTTCAGATCCTTATAGTCGCTGTCAACATATTTGAAATATATCGTAAGATGCTCTTTGAGTATCTCGCGGCTGACAGCCTGGCTCGCCAGTGAATGTCTGTCCATTTCGACATACATGTGCATCATCGGCTTATTGTTTTTGGTGAATTCTTTATATGCCGTCCATCCCGTGATATGCAGCCCGGAAAGATCGACTACATTCTGAATGGAATTTTTCGAGATACGGGTAAAACCTCCGATATCTATGATATCCCGCACTCTGTCTATATATTTGAACCTCGGTATCTTAGTCTGGTCCTGCGAATTTTCGAGTCCTACACACATATACATGTCTCCGACCCTGTAACGCATGAACGCTCCGCCCTTCAGAACAGATATTACCAGCTCGTATTTTTCATCAGGTCTCACTTCATTCATCAGGCAGGTATTCGGCCTGTATGAACTGTCAGCTTCCTCTTTTTTAAGCTCCGATTCCGGAATGAACTCGTAGAAGCAGGTGTCCGGGAAAAAGTACATTCCCTCCCTGGTCCACGTTTCCGTGCCTATGCACGATGGCTCTGTCCCTGCGAACAGTTCCATCGGGCGTATCCCCCAGAGTTCCTCCAGCTCGTCTTTATAGCAGTTATTATCTGTTCCTGCTACCATAAATGCCTTCAGTTCAAACAGATCTTTCGGCATGATCGATCTGTTTTCCCGCTTGCAGACCTTTTTCGCCTGCAGGTATTTCCTGATCATTTTAGGAGAGAAAGACATAAAGTCGGAAGCCTGGAGTTTTTTATTTCCGCTGCCGCTCATCGCGCCGAGAGAAAGACTCATATAATATGCCACACTGCCGAGTCCGAAAAAGTAATCGATGCCCTTGTGCAGACCCATCTTGAAGCCTTTTTTATTTCTTTCGCTGAAACTCATGCCCTCGGCTTCATGCACCGGCGGCAGAAAATTGATCTGGATCTCGTCATCCAGCGCTCTCGGGTAAAGACCCGTAGCATAAGGCAGCGGCGCCAGACCATATAAAAATGTATCCATGGCCTTGATGTCGAACTGCCCTTTCTTTCTGCTTGTTCCGAGCATCATGCACGCAATAACATTGCGCTTGTAAGTGTCCAGCATGCCCTTTGTATAAGGGGCGGTTTTGATCGGATGCGACCCGCCCTCCCACGTAGTCTGTATCCAGATAATAGGATGATCCGGCAGCATAGCGCCGTTTTTCTGCAGCAGGACATCCGCATAATCCTGATATTCCGTCAGCGGGAAACGCGCTCTGAAATCATTGATATTATCAGGCGGCGCACCTTTCATCATTTTTTTCCCGAGTCCCGACGCCGTCCACAGCGTTAGCTGCTCTTTCATCAGCCTGTTCTGTATCTCCATATATTCGTCTATAGAAAGATCAAGGAATCCGCAATATTCCTGCCAGATCATTTTAGAATCTATATATTTTAACTTGTCCTCAAACTTCAACATATCCACACTTTCATTCGGCATTATTTATCTCAGGGTACTTATGCATTTTCGTATGCTGGCAGAAGTCGGCAGCAGAAAAGGCACTTCTTTTTTATAGTCGTCATAATCTGCAAATGAATTGGGGAACGACCAGACATCCTGAATGACGATATATGCGACATCTGCCGCACAAAACAATATCCCTCCGATTATGCATTCCTGCGCGGGAAGTCCCGCTCCCAGAAAAACGAAACACAATATGAACCACATTACGGCCGGATGACGGCACAGCCCGTAGAAACCGTTTCTGCAGACTTTCCTGCCGCCGCTCCCGGGATACACATATACCTTTCTGAAAGGCAGCGCAAAAAACAGAGTATAGACAGTAAGAAGCGCAAAAAAAACGGACACTGCAAGAGCTCCTTTGTTCAGCCCCGAAAGCGGACTGCACACAAGGTATGAATCTCTAACGATACCTGCAGCGGAAACAGCAAACAATACGCATCCCGCAAAAAAAGCAGGCTTCAGTATCGAATTATTCCAAAGCACTGAATTGATATCATATAGATAAAATAATAAAAAAGCCAATAACCCAAGCAATATAAATATCATATAGTGACATCCTTATACGAAACCCATTAAACGTAATTGTCAAATATTTGTTCGATATTAAACCAAAGTAATTATACCATGAGAAATAGCACAAATCTAGTTTATTTTATTCTAATCATATGGTAAAATATTGTATGGGTATATAGATTTGGGGGTGGATAGTTTATTATGTCATACAATAATAATACCGCTATGCGGAAACAACTTATAGCAGACCTGGTAGAAAAAATCGATATAATCAGCAGGAATCTGAACTCTTATAAAGAATCTCCCAGGACTTACGGTACAGGTACTGATAAGATCACTCTGATCGAAATGCGGATGGTTTATGTTGTCGGCTGTCATCCCGGTATCGGCAACCGTGAACTTGCAGCGCATCTTCAGCGTACCAAAAGCACCGTCTCGATTATGACCAACAGCATGGCTGACAGAGGTTATATCAATAAAGAACAATCCGGTACTGACAGCAGAAAATGTATTCTGACACTCTCGCCTAAAGGCGAAGAGCTATTCAGGTACCGTTCATCAAGGATAGAGAATTATTTCTCCGATCTGGAAAAAGAACTGGAAAAATACGACGACCGTGAACTTTCCCGCAGCATAGAAATCATCGATGATCTGCTGCGCACATGCCGCGAAACCTCAGACAGTTAAAGTGTCAGATCATACTCTTTATGAAGATTTCCAGCCCTATTCCCACGAGGATGCATCCTCCGAATATTTCGGCTTTATTGGACAGCGCCGTTCCGAACTTTTTGCCGATCAGCAGGCCGAATATACAGATGATAAAGGTCACGACCGAAATGATCAGCGCGCATATCAGGGCCATTACTGCATTATACCCGGCTATCGTGAAACCTACTGACAGCGCGTCGATCGATGTGGCAATGCCCTGCACCATCAGTGCGGCAAAACCTATCTGCGATGAAGCGCTGTCCGTTCCGCCGCGTTTGCGGACGCCTTCATAGATCATCTTGCCGCCGATATATGCCAGCAGCGTCAGTGCGATCCACGGTATCAGTTTTTCGAATACCTCGAAGTACCTGAGGATCGTATGCACGCATACCCAGCCGAGCATCGGCATTACTGCCTGGAACAATGCAAATACCCCCGCGATAATACACGCCCTGCGGGCCTTCATCCCGGGATCGTTCAGTCCGTCCGCGATCGACACCGAAAAGGCGTCCATTGCGAGCCCGACTCCGAGCAGCGCACTGTTAATAAAAAATAAAATGTCCATAACTCACCGCCTGTATCTGATATTATTCAGCAATATAAAAGACCTGCAGCTACGCAGATCTTTCTCAGACATCATGCATAGCTTAAAAGTTATACATGAGTCTCGTATTTTAAAACAAGCCAGACTATCCGTCAGTATGTTGACTTGTTCCGTATCACCAGGCGATACGCTTACTACTCCCTCATCAGTACTGTTTTTCGATTATACCAATTGAAGCAGCCGCTGTCAATCAGCAGCCGCCGAAATCGTCTCTGCGATAGTTCTCATCATTGTATCCGGATCGAGCGGTTTGGCAATGTGAGCATTCATGCCTGCAGCCAGGCATTTATTTTTGTCATCTTCAAAAGCATCTGCCGTCATGGCAATGATCGGAACGCTGCCGGCATCTTTTCTTGCAAGCGCGCGTATTGCCTCTGTGGCTTCATATCCATTCATAACAGGCATGCGAAGATCCATGAGTATCGCGTCATACTCTGATTCCGCACTCGCGGAAAAGATTTTCAGGCCTTCGGCTCCGTCAGCCGCCTCAACAATATCCGCGCCTTCTTCTTCGAGCAGCGCGGCAGCTATCTCTCTGTTGAGAATATTGTCTTCACAAAGCAGGATCTTTTTCCCGCGGATATTCACCTCACCGGAAGGTTTTATCTGATCCGCCTGCCCGTCCGTATCTCTGACTTCTGCAAAATGCAGTCTGACGGTGAAAACTGATCCCCGGCCTTTTTCACTTGCAACTTCTATAATACCGCCCATCTGATCTACTATCTGCTTGACTATGGACAGTCCCAGACCTGTCCCTCCGGCTTTATATCCCGGTCTGTTCTCCTGTGAAAACGGTTCAAATATATGAGGCAGATAATCCGCATCTATGCCTATGCCGTCATCCCGTACCATGATCAGCGAATCCGGATCGTCCGCATCCTCCGGATCAAAAGACATTTTCAGCCAGATATGTCCCCCTTCCGGAGTATATTTGACAGCATTGGTCAGCAGATTGAGAAAAACCTTCTGTATGCAGAGCTTATCCATCAGCACAGTTCTCTTGCGAACTCCCGATGTATCCACTGTAAGTGTAATGTTTTTCCTTTCAGTCTCCTGCCTGATCGGAATAAGAAAAGTCTCAAACAGATCGACCGGCCTGACCGGTTCGAGATTGAATTCAAATTTCCCGCTGCCGGCTCTCGAAATCGTCAATGTATCATCTATCAGGTCATTCAGCAGTTTCCCGGACGACTGAATATTGCTCATATACTGCCTCAGTTCAGGTGACATATCTTCTTTCAGCGCCAGATTCGAAAAACCTATGATCGCATTCAGCGGCGTCCTCATATCATGACTGATGTTTGAGAAGAACTCGTTTTTAACCATCGCGCTTTTTCTGCTTTCTTCCGCCTGCATCTTCTGAAGTTTTGCCTCGGCCTGTGCAGCAAGCATATCCGCATGCTCCTTCTGCCTTCTCCTCAGCATCATGAGAGCCCAGACAAGGCCTATGATAAGCGCCAGCATAACGAAAAGCACAGCGATGATTATCATCGACGGTATCCTCGATATCGCAGCTTTCAGATCATTCCCCGGCAGAGTATCCCTGGTGCTGATGCCTGTGAAATTTGCTTTGGTCGCGATAATGCTTTTGTTCAGTATCGAGCAGAGCACCTGGTCGTCCGTTCTGACGGCGCTGCAGAGATATGTGGTTATGCCCGGAACAGGAATAACGCTGTACGCTGTGGAATTGGTCTGATTGATAAGCCAGGTAGCACTGGGCAGTCCGATCAGCATAGCATCTGTTTCTTCGCTTTCCATGGCATCAAAACAGTCGCGCGCGCTTTCATAACCCACAAGTTCCGCCTTCGGGAAAACATCATTCACGTTCTCGTGCAGAGAATCCATCGTTGATTTTTTGACCGCTATTCTCCTGACTTGGGAACTGTCGCTCCCCTGTTTAGTCAGGAGGATATTACTGACCGACGAGTAGCTGTCCGTCAGGGCCAGTCCGCTCTGATAGGCAGTAATGATCCCGTCGCTGTACAACGCGATGACATCGATTTTTCCGCTGTTTTCGGCGCTGATCATTTTCTCCCGCGTATCGTAGACTTTATATCTGACTTTGAATCCCGCATATTTCGCAATGAGCTTGTAATAATCCTGGATGATATTATTCGATCCTTTACCGGAATAATACGGCTCATCGTCTTCCACGACTCCGACCAGCAGTGTTTTATGCTTCGCGATATATTTTTTTTCGGTATTGGACAGCGGCAGCACATTGCTCTTGAACTGCACTTCATACTTATGCTTCAAATTAGTGAAATAATCTACATCGCCGGACAGTATCTGCGCGATAGCGGCATCCACTTTGTTCTTCAGCGCCACATCATCTCTGCGAAAAGCAAAGTAATATGTCTCTGGCAGTATCTTCATGATCGTATGAAATTTTGAAGTGTACTGTTCCCCGCTTTCGGCGCTGTATACCTCACCGTCTATTCGTCCTTTTTTCAGCGCGGCCGACATTTCTTTTATATCTTTGTATTCTTTGATCGTCGGATACACATCATGCCTTCTGCACCATTTTCTGAAATCGTTGTTATTCGCGTATGAACCGACTACGCCTATTTCCATTTTGCTGATCTGATCGATATCGCCGTAGCTCCATCTGTCGTCATCCGCCCGCACGGCCAGCGTACTGTTGACAGTCCCGATCATTTCATCGGTAAAAAGATATTTGTCCTTACGGTCTGAAGTTTTTACTACATCGGCCACAATATCATATTTCCCTTTATCCAGATTGCCCAGAAAATCAGGATCGGCCGAAGAATCTATAAACTTTATTTTCAGACCGGCTTTCTGCGCAATGTTTATCATACATTCCACATCGCTTCCGCGCCATACGCCGTTTTTATCCCTATATGCATATGTGGAATTATTAAGCACCGCCACTTTTATCGTACGCGAAGTCTTTGCTTCAGCCGTATCCGTAAAGGCGAAAACTGAAATAACACACAGTGTCATCAATATGACGGTCAGAAATGATCTGATGCGTTTCGATCTCATATGCATACTGCCCCTCTCATTGCTTTATTTCTTCCAAATGGTACTTTTCCTTTTCAATATACATCGCACGGTCTGCGTCTTTTATCAGCATACCTGCGTCTTCCAGATTCAATACTGTCCCGACCGCATATCCCACACTTACAGAAAAAGTACAGGATATGCCGCAGGCTCCGTTTTTCTCCGCAGCTTCTTTGATCACTGCAGCATGCTCCTTCATGGAAGCATCGTCCGCCTCAGGGAATACTGCAATAAATTCATCACCGCCATAGCGGCACAAAAAAGCCTGTGTCTTACTGAACACATTCCTGATTATTTCCGAAACTCTGATCAGTGCTTCATCGCCCGCATAATGACCGAAACGGTCATTTATGCTTTTGAAGCTGTTTATATCCATTACTATGGCGCCTGCCGTTCCGCTGTTGCCGGCATCTATATAAGATTTAAAAAATCTTTCCAGACTGCGCCTGTTATTCATTCCTGTCAAAGAATCCTGCGATATTGCCCGATTTCCGTTATTAACGTATATCAGAAGCAGCGCCGCTGCTGTGCCGGGCCAGAGTATACTGCATCCGTAGCAAAGAGTCTGGACAAAACCTCCGATAAAAGGGATGACCGGGAACAGGCTTATGACCAGCAGTTCCCTTTTCCTGTCTGTCATTTTTTCTTTTCCATACTGCCTGAGCGCCATAACAGAAGCCGACATGATATAAACAAGCGCAACAGCAGCAAAAGCCGTCGACAAAGCTCCCCGGTGATAATAATTCGCGCTGTCGATATAGAACACCCACTTTGTTACAGGCGACACGATCGTGCAGAGCGCCATTATGATCATCGGTATGAAAATAAAAATCAGTTCTTTCTTCCTGTTGATGCTCTTCAGAAAGATCCGGTAAAAGGAATATCTGAGCCATCCGCAGGCCACTAATATCTGCAGAATAAAGTAAGCGATGTTATCGGCATATCCGGCTATTTTGGCCGGCATTCCCGGCACGCCGTTCAGCAGCCACATGATGATATCAGACATCAGGATAAAAAGCACCGCGGCGTCGCAGAAACATAGTATCCTGTTATCATATGTATCGGAAAACCATCGTTTGCTGCTTATGTAAACGATGAGAACTATTATTATTGAAAGGCTGTCTATGCCTATGTTGTACAGCAGTGTACCGCCGGTTCCTATTGTAATCATAATATCGTTTCCGCGATCGTCCGCAGCATTGTCTCCGGATCTATCGGCTTGGCAATATGCGCGTTCATTCCTGCTTCCAGACATTTTTTGATATCGTCAGCAAAAACATCTGCAGTCATGGCAATGATCGGCACTGCTGCGGCATCATCACGCTGCAGCTTTCTTATGGCTTCCGTCGTTTCATATCCGTCCATTACCGGCATGCGTATATCCATGAGGATCACATCTATATCCCCCGGAACGCTTTCCGAGAAGATGCGTAGTCCCGCACTTCCGTTTTCCGCATTGATCACCTTTAAACCTTTCTCTTCAAGTATCGCATCTGCTATCTCACGGTTCAGCGCATTATCCTCACAAAGCAGAACCGTTCTGCCGCGCATCAGATCCTCCGCCGCAGCGCCGTTCTGCATATTCCTTACAGAATTGTCCTCCGTTTCAGTCAGATGCAGTCTCACTTTGAAAGCCGTTCCCGCTCCCGGACTGCTTGAAGCCTCTATCGTACCACCCATGATATCGACCAGCTGTTTTACTATCGACAGTCCCAGACCGGTTCCGACAGATTCGTATCCATGCTTCTTCTCCTGGCTGAACGGCTCATACATATGGCGCATGTATTCTTCCGACATCCCGATCCCGTCATCGCGTATCTCCGCCACGATATCAGGATCGGCGGAACCTGCGGGATCATCATACAAAATATCTGATACATGTCCGCCTGGCTGCGTAAATTTGACGGCGTTCGAAAGCAGATTCAGGAATATTTTTTCCAGGTTCAGTTCATCTGCCAGAACAGTACGGTGACGGAAATGAACATCATCCACTGTAAACGAAACGCCTTTTTGTTCAGCGGCCGAACGTATTGAATCAGTGATCACAGCCAGCATTTTTTCTGTATCCACCGGCCTCAGGCTCAGCGTCAGTTTTCCACTTCCCGCCTTGGAAAGAGTCAGCGTGTCGTCTATCAGTGAATTGAGCAGTTTGCCCGATTCTTCTATCTTAGTCAGATATTCATCCTTCATTTCCGGATCGTTTTCTTTTTTCGCCAGTCCGGCAAAACCCACTACCGCGTTCAGCGGTGTACGCATATCATGACTGATATTGGAGAAAAACGCATTCTTCTCGTTCGCATTGCGCTCTGCCGCTTCGGCCAGTATATGAAGCTCTTTTGCTTCAGCTTCCTTCTTCATGGCTGCGATTTCTTTTTTTCTGCTCCGGGAAATCGCAACGACTGCCCAGATCAGGAAAATCACCAACAGGATCATAATTATCGCAAAAGACACGACCGCATAGGCAGGTATCTTGGCCACAGCCGTCTGGATACTGTTCTGTGATACTGTGTTGTCCGCGATGATGCCGTTGACTGTATACGATGAAGCATTTATGGCTTTGTTCATGATCGATATCAGTGTTCTGTCATCATTTGTGCCGGCTGCGCAGAGTCCGAGCGTCACTGATGATATCGGCTTCAGCGTATATGACGATGAATTTACCTGATTGATAAGATATGTCGCACTCGGAACACCGATGATCACCGCATCCGCTTGATCTTTTTTCAGCGCCGCAAAACAGGCTTCAGCTGTATTGTAAGTTTTAATATCAGCTCTTTTCAACGCACTCGGGAGGCCCTGTGAAATCGCTCCGTAACTTCTTCCTTTAACTGCGATCTCCTCGATTTTCTGGTTTTCCTTCCCTGCCTTGGTTATAACAACTGCATTCACAGATATATATTTTCTGGTAAGACACAATCCCGAAGCATATGCCTGCGTCAGTCCGTCGCTGTATATGCCTATCAGATCCGCTTCACCGGCTTTCAGCGCTTTAACTGCCTGATCATTCGTATCATATACTTTATATGTGAATCTCAGCCCGGTCGAATCTGCCAGTTCATTATAGAAATCCGGTATTATTCCGCCCGGATCAGAAGCTGTGCCGAAAAAATAAGGCTCGTCATGTCTGAGCACAGCTACTGTTATTCTGCCATTCGCCGCGATATATTTTTTTTCTTTCTGTGTGAAAGTCAAATTTCTGCCCTGCGTAAGTCCGAAATACTTTTCCGTCAGTTCCTGCTGATACAGCGGATCCTGCTGATATATTTCCGCCATGGCCGAATCGATCTTCTCTTTTAATTTCACGCTGCCTTTGGCAAATACAAAATAATACGGAGACGGGGCGAACGTCAGAACCGTACGATAACCTTCAACGAAATCTTCTCCGTCTATAAAGGCATCCGCTTTCCCCTTTTTGACTGCCTTCTGGGCATTTTTCAGTGAACTGTAATATACTATGTCAGGTTTGAACTGATACTGATCGCACCAGTTTTTGAAATCAGAGGCCGCAACATTGCCTTTCTCACAGCTGAATTTCATCGTCTTTATCTGATCGACATCTCCGTAATCCCAGCGGTCATCATTTTTATCCACGAAAATACTCGTGCCCGCATTTCCCTGTTCATACTCCGCAAAAAGATATTTCTGTTCGCGTTCATCTGTCTTGGCGATATCGGCAAGCATATCGATCCTGCCGCTGCTGAGTTCTCTAAAACCCTGCGAAGCAGAATCCAATGTGACAAAGCTGACTTTTATTCCTGCCGTCTGCGCCACATTCTCTATTATCTCGATATCAATTCCGGTCCAGTTCCCGTCTTTGTCTTTCTCGGCATATCCGTCACCTGTGAAAATACCCACCTTAACGATTTCCCGTGAATCTTTCCCGGCCGATGCAGAAACACAAACCGGAAAACATGAAGCAATGATCAGAATACCTGCAGTTATAATACATGCTGCCAGACACACCGCATCCTTGAAATCCTTACTTCGACGCATAGAGGTCCCCCCAAAAGCGCTGCTTTCTTGCCAACTCTTATCTTCTATGATTTCTGTGTAAAGCTTTTTTCATGAATTCAAAGTATTATCGAATTCAAATACTATATTGCCCAAACCCATAGTATATATTATAAAGAAAGTCCGCAATATATTCAAGTTTGAATATATTGCGGATACTGTAAAGTTACTGACGAACTTTTTCGTCGATATTTTTAATCGACTATTTTACTATCTTATAATATTCTCTGGATGTTACTGCATACACGGATGCATATATAACCGTGAATATCGCAAATGTGATCAGTGTACAGCTGAAAAACAGACTAATATTGGTTATGGAAAACAGTGTGAGCATCCTGTACACTATGTTGAAGGCAAAACCCACATGCACGGCCGCCACCGCCAGCGGAGCAAAGAATACCAGCAGCACCTGACTGCGTATGCTTTTTTTCATTTCCTCCCTGCTCATGCCGACTTTCCGGAAAATCTCAAATTTTTCCTTGTCGTAATATCCTTCCGATATCTGTTTGTAATATATTATCAGCGCGGCCGCAAAAGTGAATACTATTCCCAGGAATATCCCGAGGAACAGGAATCCGCCGGTGAACCCGTAAAACTGATTGCTGACTTCTTCTCTGTAATTAGCATTGAAATACGTCGCCTTAACAATGCCTGCACCCGAATTGAGCTCTTCTGTCACCGCTTTATTCTGTTCGAGCGAACCGTTCGAGTCACAGAGAATGATTATCTGACTGGATGATACATTGCCGGACTTCTGCGCATCTCTGATCACGTCTTTCAGCACGCCGTTTTCATTCCCTACGAGTACAGCTTCATTGATCCCCGCCACAGTACCGCCGAGGCCGAGATCATTTTTCTGCTCTTTTATTTTCAGAGCATGCCCGTACAAAGTATTCGAGCTTCCCAGTTTCAGCTTTCCTCCGGCCAGCACTTCATCATCCTGCAGATCGATCTTTTTGCCGGTGATTTTTTCATAATCAGCCGAGGAAATCAAACTGCACATATCATTGGAATTTTTTACTGTACATATCCGGTAATATTCGATGCCGCTGATAGTCACGCCGTGCTTTTCACCTGAAGATTTAAGTGCGCCGATTATTTTTTCGGCCTCCTTCACCGTATACTGACTGTCCGCGCTGCTGTATGACGAACGCATGCCCGATACAGTAATGTCTTTCGGTGTCGCCTGATCAATGATCCCCGTGACAGCAGAATTGAGGCACATAGTAGTTGAAACCATTACCAGCACCATCGTCGAAAGAATGCAGATGTTCGCCATGCCGACGGCGTTCTGTTTCATGCGGTACAGCATTCCCGACACTGCCGTGAAATGTGACGGCGTGTAGTAATATTTTTTGTTTTTCTGCAGACGCTTCAATATGGCGATACTGACCGTTGTAAAGAGCAGATAAGTACCTGCGATCACCAGAAAAACAGCAATCATAAACAGGAGCACCGCATGCAGGGGATCTTTCACGGCAACAGCCATTACATAGCCGGAGCCGAGACATATGATGCCGATCACTGTCAGGATGTGTCTCACCTTCGGTTCTTTTTCTCCCGCATTTGATCCGCGCAGGAGCTCTACAGGATTGGCAAGATGTATCTTCATCTGATTTTTCAGCAGCACCAGCAGAAAGATAACTCCGAAAAGCAATGCCGTGACTGCTATGGCAAAGCCGGAGATCCGGAAATGTATCGGCAGGTCGAATCCCATTATCTTTGCCAGGATCATATGCACTAGTTTGCTGAACACTATCCCCAGCAGTATCCCGGCTGCGATCGATATCACCGAAGTGATAAAATTCTCAATAAAAAGGATCTTGCCGATATGCTTCTTTTCCATGCCGAGTACATTATATAGGCCGATCTCGCGCATCCTTCTTTTCATGAGAAAATTATTGATGTAGAACAGGAATATTACTGCGAACACTCCTATCATCACAACGCCGATATCCATGAGAAATGTGATATATTCGGCGCCCGGCATTTTCGACAGATCCTTACTGGAAGCCAGATACGCAACAATATAGAACATCATGATCATACCGATGGACGCCAGTATATACGGAAGGTAGAATTTCCTGTTCTGTCTGACATTGCTGACGGCTAACCGGCAGGCAAAGCTACTTCGCATCCTGCACACCACCCATCGCAATGACTGTAAGCGTCTCGGATATCTTCGCAAACATATCTTCATCCGACTTGTCAGCTCTGTATATCTGATGGAATACTTCACCGTCCTTTATGAACAGGACCCTTCCCGCCGTGCTTGCCGCCTTTACGGAATGCGTCACCATGAGAATCGTCTGTCCCTCGCGGTTGACCTGCGCAAACAATTTAAGGAGCCCGTCCGCCGCATTTGAATCGAGCGCGCCGGTAGGCTCGTCCGCCAGCAGTATCTGCGGATCTGTTATCAGCGCTCTCGCCGCAGCCGCTCTCTGTTTCTGTCCGCCCGAGACTTCATACGGAAATTTCGGCAGGATATCATGTATCCCGAGTTTCTGCGCCAGCGGCGCCAGCTTTGCTTCCATTTCATCAATAGGTTTCTCCGCCAGGACCAGCGGCAGAAGTATATTATCCTTTATCGAGAATGTATCAAGAAGGTTGAAATTCTGGAATACAAATCCCATATTTTCTCTCCGGAAAGCCGAGATCTCTTTCTCTGATATCGTTGTTATCTCCCGGCCGTTCAGCAGCACTTCTCCTCCGGTCGGCCTGTCGAGCGACGCGAGGATATTCAGCAGAGTCGTTTTCCCCGATCCCGACTCTCCCATAATGGCTACATACTCGCCTTCCCCGACCGAAAATGAAACATCCCGCAGCGCCTGCACCTGTGCTCCGCCGAAACGCGTCGTATATATTTTTTTCAGATTCTTCACTTGTAATATAGACATATTTCTTTCCTCCTGCATATATCGTACAGAAAAAAAGAATGCGCAGCTATCGATTAACCTTACATTCTCTTATTCGTACCTTACATTCATGTAAGGTATAATGATACTGACTTTTGTCCCTTTCCCCGGCTCCGATTCGATTTTTATATCATCGCCCATTTTCTCCAGGACATTCCGGCAGAGATAAAGGCCAAGACCGCTCGCTCTCTTATCGCCGCGTCCGTTATATCCGGTATAGCCCTTGTCGAAAATACGCGGTATATCTTCCTGCCGGATCCCGATACCGGTATCCTGCACGATGATCACCTCAGCCTCAGAAGTATTTTCCGCATATATGGAAACGCTGCCTTCCTTCGTATATTTCAGAGCATTGGAAATGATCTGTCCGAGCACGAACGACAGCCACTTTTCATCGGTAAGAACTTTCTGTTCACACGGCTCATAATTCAGAGATATTTTTCTGCTGATGAATATAACTGCAAATTTCTTTACAGTCTCTTTAATGATTTTGTCAAGATCATGCTCACTGAATATAAAGTCTGTCTGCTCACTCGACAGCCTGAGATACTGCATTACCATATCGACATATTGTTCGATTTTGAACAATTCTGCCCGCAGCGCCGTTTGCTCCGGGATATTGCTGTTTTCTATCATGAGATACATCGCGGAAAGCGGTGTCTTGATCTGATGCACCCACATCGTGTAATAGTCTGTCATATCCGCCCGGCCGCTGTCGGCATCCTTTCTGATGCGCGAGATCATCTCCAGCGCTTCCCCGAGCATTTTCTGATACTCTTCCTCTACTGCGCCGCAAGCCTGCGGAAAACTCACCGGTTCCACCTGCATCTTATTTTCTATTTCCTGCAGAGCTTTGAGTTTTTCACTGTATCTGAAATAGCCGATTATCATGAAAATGACAAATAAAACGGTGCAGACCACTGCCGGATATATACATTCCGCCGGCTCCGCGCCTCCCAGTATGATCGTGCATGTGAACAGGGCCAGCATAACAGCAAACAATATGACCGCACGGGCTCTGCTTTTCAGATAATCTCCCACACTGATTTTCATTCCACTATATAACCGATGCCTTTCTTAGTCTGTATAAAATCATCCAGGCCGCCGCTTCCCAGTTTCTTCCTCAGTCTGGCAATGTTCACATTCAATGTATTCTCATCCACGAAACTGTCCGTATCCCACAGCTTCATCATCAGCGCATCTCGGCTGACGACTTTTCCTTTATTCTCCATCAGCACCCGCAGGATCCTGAATTCATTTTTTGTGAGTTCGATCCTGTCACCGCCGATGTACAGATTCGTGTCTCCGAGGTCAAGCGCCGCGCCGCGGTGTTCCAGCCGTTCCCGCATATCTGCCGCGCCGTAGCCGTATGACCTCCTGAGCAATGCGCGGATCTTTGCAGTCATGACTGCCAGATCGAACGGCTTCGCAATAAAATCATCACCGCCCATGTTGACTGCCATGACAATGTTCATCTTGTCCGATACTGACGAAATGAATATCACAGGCACTTCAGATATCTTTCTGATCTCCCCGCACCAGTGATAGCCGTCAAAGAAAGGAAGTGTGATATCCAGCAGAACGATCGCGGGACTGAATGATTCAAATTCAGCGGTCACATTCCGGAAATCCGTAACACACCTGATTTCATATCCCCATCCTTCGAGATACTTGCACATTTCTTCGGCTATCGTCCCATCGTCCTCAACGATCAATATCTTCTTCTGTTCAACCATCTTCCAACTCCGTATTTGCACTATCTATATCGATCAGTTCGCTTACCGGTATTTCAATATCGCCTATGAATATCACACCGCTGTCTGTCTTCATCACTTTTCCGGCAGCAGTCAGGTATTCGCCCCGGCAGTAATACCTCGCCGTGACTGTGTCGCCGTTCCTCACGCTCCTGACTTTCCTGTCGAGCTGTTGTGCGGCTTCTTCCGACAGTTCGATCTTCGCGGACATGCCCATCTCTCTTTCTCTGGCCTCGAGCGCAGCCGTGAGCCCGGTCACTGCCGCGAACGGCATGAATTGTTTGGCCCGTTCCGCAGCCGGCATCTTACTTCTTCCGCCCACTTTTGTGACCTCCTATCTGCTCATTGCGCGCTCTCGCAGTCGCCCCTTCTTTCAGATCCATACCCTTGAACATAGCGTTCTTTCCATATTTCTTTTTTATCGACAGGACCGCTTCCTGTACATTATGCTCCTTTTCGTCCGGCTTGTCGAAAAACGAAATCTGCCGCAGACCGGTATCTTTCGTCACTCTGTTGCAGCATATACTCACACGCCTTATTTTGCTGTCATGCTGTACTATTTTATCATACAGAGCCACGGCTGCGGGAACAATTGTTTCTGCGGAATTAGTATCGTTGTCGAACGCCGCTGTTCCGTTCACAGGATCATTTTTGAGCTTATTCGAATATCCGATTCTGATGGTAACAGAGCCGGCAACAAGCTTTTTATCTACGAGGTCGAGACACAGCGAATCCACCATTTCACGGATTATAAGCCTGCCTTCCTCAAAATCATAATCACGCATCAGCACCTGCCCGCTGGTCAGGCAGTTCGTCTTCGGGCGATACGCTTTGATATCCGCTATCGTAACCGGTTCCCTGCCTCGGGCATGATCTATCAGCAGCTCGGCATCGATCCCGAAAATATCATACATAAGATTCTCATCAGCGTGAGCAAGCTGCCGCATCGTAAAAATATTGCAGTTTTCCAGTCTCTTCGCGGTCCCGGGTCCAATGCGCCAGAAATCCGTCAGCGGTCTGTGATCCCACAGCGTTTTCCTGTACAGCTCCTCGTCGAGGAACCCGATAAAGTCAGGTGCGTGCTTAGCCGTTATATCGAGTGCGATCTTCGTAAGATAAAGATTCGTCCCGATCCCGCACGACGCACGGATGCCGGTCTCCCCGTATACTTTCCCGATCAGCATCTCAGCCATTGCCTTCGGACTCTTTCCGTAAGCCGTCAGATACGGCGTAACGTCAATAAACGCCTCATCAATGGAATAAACGTGTATATCATCTTTTGATATGTATCTGAGATATATGCCGTAGATCTCAGCCGCATAATCGATATATTTCTGCATCCTCGGCTCGGCCATTATATATTCGATATTTTTCGGGATCTCAAAGACCCTGCACCTGTTCCTCACGCCCAGAGCCTTCATTGACGGCGATACTGCGAGACAGATAGTCTTGTCTGAACGTTCCGGATCCGCGACGACAAGATTTGTCGTCATGGGATCCAGACCTCTTTCCACACATTCCACAGAAGCATAAAAAGACTTCAGATCTATGCAAAGATATGTTTTCATGCTTCACCTCCGCGTCCCGCTGCAACGAACATGCGTTCATTATAACATAGCCGCGGACATGATTCAATTTATGGAAGTTCAATTTATGGATCTACTGCCATCCTTCATATTCGATCGCTCCGTGATAGTACAGGAACGACGCAACTGCCTTTTTATCCTTTTCCTCAAACGTGTTGGCGATCCAGTGGACCTTCATTCTGCCGCCGCAGGCATAATATGTCCTGCCGCCGATCCTCTTTATCAAAGGGACACGCATATACACAGTGCTGCCGATCCCGGCGGTATGATCTTCCGTCCTGACGATCCGGCGTGTTCCGCTGCCGTCCCTGCTGCTGTAATAATATATATCAAAGACATTGCCTTTAACAGAATTGTCATACATGAAATCTCCGTCCACGCTGACAGCAGCGAGATCATCCGTAGGCAGCAGCGGCATTTTTTCGCGCGACCATGTCATTGTCTCTGTAAGATATGTGGTCCCGCCCCTGCTGTAATACGATGAAGGTGCATAACTCAGTGTATACGTGACGCCGTCCCTGCATGCAGAAGTGCGGTGCGTACCGCTTCCGTCCATGTGCATCGTCATATGCGAACTCACTTTGTCGGTCGCTGCGCCTTCTGTCAGCGGATCGCGGAAATACACCGCAGTCACCGCCGCTGCAGTCAGCAGCAGACAAAGCAATATCACCAGGATCATATTCGCCGCCTTTTTCAGCGGCGCCCGCGGACACCCCTCCGGCGTATTATATGAAGAACTTCCAAATCCGAGTATCATCATGAATACCGGCTCCAGCACGATCAGGCCCAGAGTGTATCCGCCTCCGTGCCCTAACGCATGCGATAGTTTCGATTTCTGTATGACACCTACCACGAACACCGCGATGAACAGCACGATCACAAAAAACTGTGCGCTGTAAGGTTCCCAGAAATCGAGGATGACCGCCGCCGACAGCATCAGCATTTCCGCAAAGAAAAATTTCACTTTCCAGACCAGCTTAAAGACAATATAGCTGTTGTAGAAAGGTATGACACCCTTCCAGCCTTTATCGCCCGCCTTGACGAAAATCTTCCACAGGCCGGCCGCGATCATTACTGCAGCAATGACCTCTGTGATCCATCCCCAGTGGCCAAAATAAATTCCGTTTGTACTTATTGTGAACATGCCGCCACACTTTCTGCGAATTTCATATTTCTCATTCTCATCCTTCTTCCCGGTTTATGATATTACATATACCGCGTTATCATCCAGTATTTTCAGAAGCTCTGCCCGGTCGGCTCTGATAACTATCCCGTACACCTTCAGGCCATTTTTGTTTATATATCTGACCGCTGCCCCGGAATCGACGCCGGTATCATCCGCATCCATCATTTTGCTGAACTTATCCTGATTTTTCATATATTTCAGGAGACTGATGAAGTGTTCCTGCGCATGTGCCCGGTATTCCTTGTCGATCTTGTCACTGTTACCGCCGGAGAGATCTTTGACCGATTTGTATCCCAGCAGATACGGATATCCGCTGATTGCTTTCTGCTCGTCATAACTGCCGAGGTCACCGCGCATTCCTATGATCTTCTGTTCATCATTGCCGGTGACGATCCCGCACCACCAGCTGCCGATATCCCATTTATCCGCCAGCCGGCAGGCGCTCCTGTAACTGACCACCTTATTTAAAGTAATATATGCCGTATGATCCCCGTCAGGCAGGCCTTTGATATACGCCTTCGACTCCGCGCGCGTACCGACCATATTTTCGGCATTCTTCGTTTTCATCTGAGACGTCAGCATCCTGCTGATATTCAGCGGCTGCGCTGTCCATTCAAAAGCATTTCCTGCAGGCTTTTTCAGGTATGACTTATCGTAGAAGGTGATTTTATTACGCGAGATTTTTCCGCTCACCGTCGGCTGTTCATCATATGTCGGATATGCGGTCTGTGATAAAACAAAATCATAATTTCCATAACCGTCAGACTCTGTATACGCGCTGTCCATATATTTGAGCGGCACGTATAGCTCGCTGTAGACACGCATGTCCAGGGACAGTTTATTCATGTCAGTCCCGCTGCTCTGACCTTCATAGGCCGAGGCCGAAGGATCATAATAGAAAGCATCGACTGCATGCGGCAGTACAAAAGCAACAAACAGTCCTATAGCCAGGATGCAGATCCCGACGATAATACCCATTTTGATAAACGCTTTCCGGATATTTTTATGTATCATGCCGGCAAAAGCCTCACTGTCCGCACCCTCATCCGGCAGACTCCGCTCCTGCGGAATTTCTCCGTCATTCCCGCAGCCGTCCTGTGAGATCCCGGCTTCGTCAAACAGATATTCTCCTATAGCATCCTGCTTCTCGATTTCCTGTGCAACTTCATTCTGCTGCTTATCATCCAGTTTTCCGTCTTTGTACAGCTTAAGTAATTCACGATATGTCATTATATCCCGCCTCCTCTAACAATTTCCTGAGTTTCTGCTTTCCGCGATACGCAAGCACTCTAACGTTTGATGCTGTCAGCCCGAGGATCCGCGCAATTTCATTCTGCCCCAGACCGCCGAAATACTGAAGTATAAGCACTTCGCGATTTCTGACATCGATACCTGACAGCGCCTGAAACAGGGCCCGGTTTCTCTCATTTTCCAGAAGCTGCGCCAGCGGTCCGCCTGTGCTCCCGCCGATCGCTCTGAAAACGCTGTCCGCATCATCGTCATCAGACTGCAGCGTCTCCCTTGACGATTTCCGCATATGACTGATGCAGAGATTCCTCGCTGTCATATACAGCCACGCACGCATATTGGTATGGTTTTTGGGAAGTGACAATATCGCCTTTAAAAATGTCTCCTGCATCAGATCTTCCGCCAGTGAAAAATCATGACAAAGGCCGGCAAGATACAGCAGAAGTTCCCTGCTGTAAGCATCATACAGCTCGACCAGCAGTTTCCGTTCCATCTTGTCACCTCCCTTTCACAACAATCTTCACTTATATAACGCACGAACAAGAGAAATGTTACAGGATAATTACTTTTATTTTGCAGATCAGTCCCATCCGAGTCCGGCAATGCTCGATTCGGTTTCGATAAGCTGCTGGATCGTCTTCGGGGACGAGATATATTCCCTGTTGTATTTTTTATACACATCGCGCATATACTGTGTTTGCGGCTGGTCCGCGCTGGCAGAGTGTTCATCTATCTCTGTAATATTCTTATCCGCGGACATCAGCAGCGCAGCATAAAACCCTTCGCGTCTGTTGCCCTTGTCGGATCCTTTTTTTACATCCCTGTTGACGATCGTCTTATTGCCGTCCGACCTCTTGATGACAAAACTCTTTATCTCTGAACCCTGCATATCATTTTTCACGTATGCATATGTTCCCTCCTGCTGTATTTCACTGTATATCTGATCAGCAAGAGGCGACGCCTTGTACGAAAATCCCGGCCGTGTCACAAACGAATGCGCGGCGATCAGAAACAAAACAACGAGCACGACTGCCGAACACGTAATGATCTTCTTTTTCCTGCTGAAAGGCACCGCTTCATTCTGACCCCCGAAATACTGCGACTTGTCCCAGCCGAGCACAATAATAAATATCGACGGAAGCAGGACCAGCCCCGCAATGAAGGCCTTGCTTTTTCCGAATGAACGTCCAAGCTTTATATGCATTATGATCCCGATGAATATGCAGAGCAGCAGCAGACACAATACCCCTAGAAGGAACATTATCATTGTCTGATTATCGCTTGCCTCTTCCACACCGGCCAGCAGCACGATCTCCGCTGCCGCTGCACTTACCAGTCCCAGGAAGAACATAGATGTCCGCCATGATATCCTGTACAATAAATATCCGTTGTATGCCGGGATCACGGCCTTCCACGGCTTTTCTCCTGTCTTGCGCAAGATCCCCCAGAGCCCGATGATTTCAAGCACCGCGGTTATATAACCTATGATATCAATAATATGGACCGCATGGTTCAATGCGTCAGTATTCAAGTATGTAAACAATTTATTTTCCCCCGTTCCTAACCTCTGTATGACAGACAGTCATAGACATTCAGCACATCCGCATCCTGCTTCAGTCCTTCTGTATTCGTTCCATATTTCATCATATCGATTTTACAGACCTCCAGCGCACGCGACAATGTCCGATAGTCTTGACTTCTGCAGTATGTCTTTATGACGTTGTGCTGAAATGTCGTCCATTCCTTTTCGGTATGATTTTTTATAAATGATCTGTAAACATTATCATCCGTGTAAATCACATAATCGAGCGCTGTATTCTTTAGGTATTCTTTTTCAAATGAAGACCCGGCGCATTTGTACGCCCTCACATATTCGCCGTAGTTATCGGCAGTTTTCATATCTTTCAACTCGTCGTTCATGCGCTTCTTCAGCATTTTTTCCGAGACCGTGAGATGATGTTCCGCGGCATATTGCAGTAATGCTTCCTGACGTATTATCGAGTCGGAAGTCTGCTTCCGCGCCTCTGATTCCGATGCGCCGGCAAGTTCATACTCTTTGACGGCTTTATAATATCTTGGATAGATGTTGTCCGCTCCGAGTTTTTCACTCATTTTTCTGGTGCCCACATCAAGCTTGGCGTCTTTAATGAGCCGGCTGTCATTTTCCGCATAAAAATCTCCGCCGAATTTGCTGCTGACAGTTTTCTCCGATAATGCACCCGGCGATATTGCCGCAGCAATATCCGCGATCCCTGTCTGACCGGCCGGCGCACAGCATGACGGCGGCAGAAGCGCCGAATACGCCATGAACATACAGACGGATACCACAACGATAAAAATCACTGCGCCGATTTTTTTCATATTCTCATCTTCTTTCCTTATTCATAACACACGTTTTCATTATCTTTTTGGCAAGGCAAAAAAACAACGCGGGAATATCGATTCATACCCTGCGTCCATATTTAAATAGATATTAAACGATAAATCCTCTCGTTTACAGTTTACCACTTACACGTAAAAACTTAAATTACATTATAGTCATAGTTCCGCTGTTTCGCTGATGCCCGTAAAGTTTTCGGTCCTTATGTAATATATATTTGACATTTAGACATTAATATGCTACATTTGATTCAAGCAAAAGTACAAACACCTTTACCATTAAAGGAGGTCAGCATCATGTCCGAAACATTATATTACGGTATTACGTTTATTATTGTATTTGCATTTGTCTTCATTTTGCTGTTATTGATAAAACGTACCCGGGCAAAAACTTCTGCTGATTATGACGAACGTCAGGAATTAAACCGAGGGAAAGCATACAAATGTGCTTTCATGTTCTGTCTGATATTTTCTCTTGTGTCCGGATTGATTTTA
>JALCRY010000008.1 GCA_022652985.1 Eubacteriaceae bacterium
AACGAATTGCATCCGCTTTGAATTCAGGTGTATACTTTCTAGCCATTGTGAATCCTCCTTCTATATACATTGTACTACAGAAGATTGATTCTCAAAAACTTTGTCCGTTATTTATGCTAACAGCAATCAAAGCTTTAGGCGGCTTTGAAAAATTTGCGGAATGGGGGCTTGTAAGAAATGCAAACAACAAGTGAAATGCAGCTTGTTCCGATTGAGAAGCTGGTGCCGTATGTGAACAATGCCCGCACTCACTCCCCGGAACAGATAAACAAGCTCCGTTCTTCCATCAGAGAATTCGGCTTCATCAATCCGGTAATCATCGACCGTGACTTTGGTGTAATCGCCGGCCACGGTCGTATTCTTGCAGCGAAGGAAGAAAAGATAGATAAGGTGCCGTGCGTCTTTGCAGATCATCTATCCGAAGCGCAAAAGAAAGCCTATATCATTGCGGATAACCGCATGGCGATGGATGCGGGATGGGATGAGGAACTCCTGCGAGTTGAAATCGAAGCGCTGCAGGCGGAGGCGTTTGACCTTTCGCTTACAGGCTTTGATGAAAAGGAACTCTCAAAGCTCTTTGATGACGGCACGGACATCAAGGAAGATGACTTTGACGTGGATGAAGAGCTAAGTAACCCCACCTTTTCAAAAGCAGGTGATGTATGGACGCTTGGGCGGCACAGACTCTTCTGCGGTGATTCCACAAAGGCTGAAAGCTACGAAACGCTTATGCAGGGCAAAAAGGCGAACCTCGTGCTGACTGATCCTCCCTACAATGTCAACTACGAAGGCACGGCAGGAAAAATCAGGAACGACAACATGGCAGCCGGGAAATTCTATCAGTTTCTGCTTGATGCTTTTTCAAATATCGAAAAGGTCATGGCGGACGATGCATCTATCTATGTGTTTCATGCGGATACCGAAGGACTGAACTTCAGAAAAGCTTTCTCGGATGCGGGATTCTATCTTTCCGGCTGCTGCATATGGAAAAAGCCGAACCTGGTGCTTGGACGCTCTCCTTATCAGTGGCAGCACGAACCTTGCCTTTACGGCTGGAAGAAAAACGGAAAGCATCAGTGGTATTCGGATAGAAAACAAACCACGATCTGGGAGTTTGAAAAGACAAAGAAGAACACGGATCACCCGACTATGAAGCCTGTTCCGCTTCTTGCCTACCCGATTGCAAACTCATCTATGTCAAATACGTTGGTTCTGGATCCGTTCGGAGGAAGCGGCTCAACTCTTATCGCCTGTGAGCAGATGGACAGAAGCTGTTTCACCATAGAGCTTGACGAAAAATACTGCGATGTCATCGTAAAGCGCTACATCGAGCAGGTCGGAACATCGGAAAATGTGTCCGTAGAACGAAGCGGTAATACCTACGCCTTCAAGGAACTGGAGGTAAATAATGAATAGATTAACGCTTGGCAGCCTTTTTGACGGCTCGGGCGGTTTTCCTCTTGGCGGCTTAATTTCCGGCATTACCCCTCTTTGGGCATCGGAGATTGAGCCGTTTCCTATAAGGGTGACCACCAAAAGGCTGCCATTTATGAAACACTACGGCGATGTTTCAAAGATGGATGGCAGAGAGTTAGAGCCTGTGGATATCATCACATTCGGTTCGCCCTGCCAGGATATGAGCATCGCGGGGAAAAGAGAGGGGCTTACGGGAAACCGCTCCGGTCTTTTTTATGAAGCTATAAGAATCATTAAGGAAATGAGGGAGAAAACAAATGGCAAATATCCAAGATATATCGTGTGGGAGAATGTGCCGGGGGCCTTCTCCTCAAACAAAGGCGAGGATTTCAGATGTGTCCTTGAAAGCATCTGCCGGGTCAAAGACAAAACCGCATCTGTTCCTTCGGCTAATAAGTGGCAGAACGCAGGACTTATCCTGGGAGACGGTTACTCCATCGCCTGGAGAGTGCTTGACGCTCAATACTTCGGAGTTCCCCAGAGAAGAAAACGCATCTACCTTGTCGCAGATTTTGCAGGCGAATGCGCCGGAAAAATACTATTTGAGTCAGAAGGCGTGTCTGGGTATACTCCGCAGGGCTTCCGAGCGTGGCAAGGAGCTGCCGGAGGTTTTGAAGCGAGCGCTGGAGAGGCAGGCAAAATCTGTTTAAACGATCAGGGCGGCCAGCGAATGGATGTGATGGAAAATGTGACGAGTACGCTAAGAGCAGAAGCGCATCATCCTCCAGTGGTTTTAGAAGCTGCGGGATTTAGCACCGAGCATTCGGCAAAGTCAAGAAGCATAGGATATGAAGAGGAAACTTCTCCCACGCTTCGGGCGGGAGCCCGTCCTGACGCTGCCATCCTGGAAAATCATCCGACCGACAGCCGCATCAGATTATCCTCTGACGGAACGGTGCAGACACTTACCTCCCGCATGGGAACGGGCGGAAACAATGTCCCCTTGCTTCTTAAAATCAGAAGCGGATGCGAAGGCGGCGGCAAAGGCGCGCTGATTCAAAAGGATAAATCGGCCACCCTTGGAACGGGCAATGACCAGACGCTTTTTGAGCCGAAGGTTTACGGCATCTGCTCCAAAGACAGCAACGCCATGAAATCGGATAATCCAAGGAGCGGATTTTATGAAGTGGATACTACCCGCACCCTGGATGGAAATGGCGGAAATCCCACCTGCAATCAGGGCGGTATGGCGGTTGTTGCGATCGAGGGAAACGGCACAAGACCATCTCATAAGGGCGCCGGATATGCTGAGGGCGATGTCAGCTTTACGCTGAACGCAACCGAACAGCACGGCGTAGCTTACGGGATTGACCGCGCCGCCTACAACATGGGACAGAACGCTAAGTTCGGAATCACTGTGGAAACTGAAGTCGAACCCACTATTGTGGCAAAAGGTCCGGGAGCGGTCAGCCATCCGACTTACCACTCAAGCAAGAGTTCCTTTCATACGAGTTTTACGGATGAAGCGGCAACGGACACTCTTGTTGCCACTGATTACAAAGATCCGCCGACCGTATCGGAAGAGCCTGACTATATCGTCAGAAGGTTGACGCCAACAGAGTGCGCAAGGCTGCAGGGATTTCCAGACTGGTGGTGCGCCTGCCTTGAAACCGAAAAGCCGACAGATGAAGAGATGTACTTTTGGTATAAGGCATTTGAAGAATGGCGAAATATTACGAAGCCGGACACAAAGCCTAAGACCTCAAAGCAGATAAGGAAATGGCTTGAAAGTCCCCATTCGGATTCCGCAGAATATAAGATGTGGGGCAATGGCGTGGCTCTGCCGTGCGTGGTATTCGTGCTGTCAGGCATTGCATATTTCGCACAGCTTGAAACCAGATAATGACGCGGTGTTTTACAGATAAATGTGCGAAAATCGCTTGCTATTACAGCGGTTTAGAGCAATATATGTACTACCGAAAGCAAAGGAGGTTTTCGCACATGAAAATAAGATACAACGTAACAGGAGAAAAACGAAAGGAACTGGTCAAAACAATCTCGGCTGTCACCGGCGCAAAGTCAAAGTATATGGGGATGCCGAGCGCGGCCTATGAGATTGACCGCTTCACAGTTACAAAGGACGGAACGCTGATGTTTAACGATATGACAGACAGCGAGGAAGTTGAAAAGCTGCTCGAGACAATAGCGGATGCGGGCTTTGAATGTGAACAGGCTGAAACTGCTGACCACATTTACATCGAAATGCCGAGGGACTACTACACTGATGCGGCGCTTGAAAATTTGAAGCGGATTATTAAGAGCAAGGAAACGCTCATCAAAAAAGCCATCGGAGCGGATTCACTACCGATTGAGGTAACGGAAGAAAAAGTAATCTTTCCCTGGTTTACCGATTTGAAACCGGAAGCTCTGCACGCCTACGCGGCTTTCATTCATAAGCTATCCAGGATAGCAAAGGAAGCAACCAGAGTAACTGCTGCGGAGAAAGAAACCGAAAACGAGAAGTACGCCTTCAGATGTTTTCTCTTAAGGCTCGGCTTTATCGGTGATGAATACAAGGCAGACAGAAAAATTCTGCTGAAGAATCTCTCGGGGTCTTCTGCCTTTAAGAACGGTCATAAAAAAGAATACGAGCCTGGGATGAATCCTGTTCCGACTGCTGAAAACACTGTAAAAATCAATGTGGAAGAAGCAAAAGAAAGGCTCGAGGATCCGGAAGTGCAAAAAGAAATACGCGCGATCATAAACGGCGAGGAGGTGTCAGAATGAATTTTCCAGGCAAAGAAACGGTAGAGGGAATAAGAAAGTCCTATCCTGTCGGATGCCGTGTAGAACTCATCCGCATGGATGATGCGCAGGCGCCGCCTATCGGAACAAAAGGCACTGTCATCGGAGTGGATGATATCGGCTCTGTTATGGTTCGCTGGGACAACGGCTCCGGACTTTCCGTAGCCTATGGCGAGGACTTATGCAGGAGGTGCGACTGATGGACGCTAAAGTCAGAGAGCAGATCCTTGCCGTTAGAGATACAGGTCTTACCAATATGTTCGATATCAATGCCGTTCAGCGTATCGCCTATGAAATGGATTTCTATGAACTGGTGAATTTTATCGAAGAAAACCGCGGGAAATACGTCAGATTCATCCTCACAGGCGAGGAATAACTGTGCATATTTCTTTGAAAAAATCACATAAAAGACTTGCTATTATCTCCTTTCAGAGTGATATATGTACATACCAAAAGAAACGGAGGATATGAAAATGACAAACAAGGAGATGAAAGACAAGAGCTTCAAAGATGCGATGGAGTCACTGAAAAAGAAGAATGAACAGCGCGTAACCGAAATGGCGCTTCAGATGATTCCGGAGCTTGAAGGACGAGGTGACCTTGAAGCACACGGAAACGACAGCGAGGATTTTATTGAAATCAGCGTATGGACTTTGAAAGAAGCGCTGGTTAAGGCATATGAGTTAGGTAAGGGCTGGTATTAAGGGAGGATACTGAAATGACGATAAACGAAGCAATGGAAAAATACAGACTGCCGAATCCGACCACGCCGGAGGATCTTGAAAGCAGATGGAACAAGGTTCTGACCTTCGGAGACAAGGTGTTGCTTGCCGGATACTACTACAATGGCCAGAACAAACCTTCCTATTTCGGAGCGGTTTACGAATACCTTGAAGATGGCAAGAAGACTTGTGAAAGCGCCATCGGGCTTTACATGGCAAGCGATGTGGAATTTACGGATGACGGTCACGCCATAGCCTGGGTGATGCGGCAGTAACAAAAAACAGAAAATAAGGGAGCGGAGCCAAACGGCTCTATCTCTCGTACAGATAGATTTTGGAAAAGTCGCTTGAGGCGGCTTATTTTTATGCCCGGAGGATGTAATGAAATTTTTAATCGACAGAAACGAACTTCCCTACGATGCGATGGTATCCGATCCCTCGCAGCTTTGTCCTATAGAGGAAGAAGGTGACGATGCGGATGATGAGGAAACTGAAAAAATACAAACCGACACGGTTCATGGCTAAGGGCAGTCACTACGATAAGGACGCGGCCGACCACGCGGTGTGCTTTATAGAAAAATTCTGCTGTCATACCAAGGGACGATGGGACGGTAAGCCATTCGAACTTATCGACTGGCAGGAGCAGATCATCAGGGATATTTTCGGCACGATAAAAGAAAACGGATATAGACAGTTCAACACGGCTTATGTGGAAATTCCGAAGAAGCAGGGGAAAAGCGAACTGGCTGCCGCCGTTGCTCTCTATCTGCTCTGCGCCGATTTTGAGCCGGGAGCCGAGGTGTACGGATGCGCCGCGGACCGTAACCAGGCGCAAATTGTATTTGATGTTGCTCTTCAGATGGTCAAACGCTGCCCGGCTCTTGAGAAAAAGATGAACATACGGCCATCGCAAAAGGAAATGGAATATCTGCCCACGGGAAGCAAATACAAGGCTCTCTCTGCTGATGTGGCAAACAAGCACGGCTTCAACATCCATGGCGTAATCTTTGATGAGCTTCATACGCAGCCAAACAGAAAGCTGTTTGATGTTATGACGAAAGGCTCAGGTGACGCGAGAATGCAGCCGCTGTATTTTCTGATTACTACAGCCGGAAACGATGTGAACTCCATCTGCTATGAACAGCATCAGAAAGCAAAGGATATTCTTGAAGGCAGAAAGCATGATGCCACATTTTATCCCGTCATATTTGGAGCGGATGACGATGAGGACTGGACTGATCCTAAGATATGGAAGAAAGCGAATCCATCGCTTGGGATTACCGTTGGTATCGACAAGGTGGAGACCGCCTGTGAGCAGGCAAAGCAGAATCCTGCCGAGGAGAACTCTTTCCGGCAGCTAAGGCTCAATCAATGGGTGAAACAGTCCGTCAGATGGATGCCTATGGATAAATGGGATGCCTGCGCGTTTGCCGTAAATGAGGATGCTTTGGAAGGCAGAGTCTGCTACGGCGGGCTTGACCTGTCCTCCACAACGGACATCACGGCTTTTGTGCTGGTGTTTCCGCCGCTGGATGAGGATGATAAATACGCTGTTCTTCCGTATTTCTGGGTGCCGGAGGATACTTTGGAGCTTCGAGTGAAAAGAGATCATGTCATGTATGACCTTTGGGAAAAGCAGGGATTTATCCAGACAACAGAGGGAAATGTCATTCACTACGGCTATATTGAGAAATTCATCGAGGAACTGGGGAATCGTTTCAACATCCGTGAGATCGCCTTTGACCGCTGGGGCGCAGTACAGATGGTTCAAAACCTGGAGGGCATGGGGTTTACTGTCGTGCCTTTCGGACAGGGCTTTAAGGATATGTCTCCGCCGACAAAGGAACTGATGAAGCTGACGCTTGAAGAAAAAATCGCCCACGGAGGACATCCGGTTCTTCGGTGGATGATGGATAACATCTATGTGAGAACCGATCCTGCAGGGAACATAAAAGCGGATAAGGAAAAATCGACTGAGAAAATAGACGGAGCTATCGCCACCATCATGGCGCTTGACAGAGCCATAAGATGCGGCAACGATACGAGCGCTTCAGTGTATGACAGCCGGGGACTTTTGATTTTATAAATTTTTCAAAAAAGTATTGACTACTACGCTACGTCATAGTTTATATTGATGTTACACGAGGAGGTAACTCATATGAGAACGATACATGAAGTGAGCGAATTAGTGGGAGTGAGTATACGCACTCTGCAATACTACGATAAAATAGGTCTTTTTCATCCGTCAGAATATACAGAATCGGGCTACCGTCTGTATGACGATACAGATTTAGAGCGGATGCAGCAGATATTGTTGTTTCGAGAGTTGGAATTTCCGCTGAAGGATATTAAAAAAATTATCAATAATCCCGACTTCGATAATGCCAAAGCACTGGAACAGCAAATTGAGCTTCTGACGCTGAAAAAGGAGCATATCGAAAACTTAATCATCCTCGCTCGTGAAATAAAACTGAAAGGAGTAAAACCCATGGATTTTAAAGCTTTTGACACAAAGAAAATTGATGAGTATGCAGCGCAAGCGAAAGCATACTGGGGAGACACAACGGCATATAAGGAATTTGAAGAAAAAAGCAAGACTCGCACAAAGGATGAAGAACAAATCATTGGCGAGAAATTGATGAAACTTTTTATTGAGTTCGGAACGATGAAGGATCAGGAACCGTCATCCGATCAAGCTCAGGCACAGGTGAGAAAATTGCAGAACTTTATCTCGAGCAACTATTATACCTGCAGTGATAAAATTCTTGCAGAATTGGGAAAAGCATATGGAAGTGGCGGTGAATTTACCAAGAATATTAATGATGCCGCTGGAAAAGGCACGGCACAATTTGTAGCCGCAGCAATTGAAGTTTACTGCAAATAAAAAGCTAATATAATTTCATCCAAAAAGCATCTCTTCGGAGGTGCTTTTTTATTACTCAAATCACGAAAGGAATGAAAGCCTATGGGAATTTTAAGCGGATTTTTTAAATCAAGGGATAAGCCTGAAAACAGAACTACCGGTTCGAGCTATGCCTTTTACCTCGGTGGTTCGTCTGCGGGCAAGGCGGTAAATGAGAGAACGGCAATGCAGATGACGGCGGTCTATGCCTGCGTGAGGATTCTGTCCGAAGCCATAGCCGGACTTCCGCTTCATCTCTACAAGTATCGTGAGGACGGAGGAAAGGAAAAAGCAATAGAGCATTCGCTTTACTGCCTCCTGCACGATGAGCCGAATCCCGAAATGAGTTCATTTGTATTCAGGGAAACGCTGATGACGCACCTGCTCTTGTGGGGAAATGCCTATGCGCAGATTATCCGTAACGGTCACGGTGAGGTCATTGCTTTGTATCCGCTTATGCCGAACAAGATGAGCGTAAACCGTGACAGCTCTGGAACTCTTTACTACGAGTACACAAGGCAGACCGAAGATGCGCCGACCTTAAAGGGAACAACAGTCAAGCTGAAACCTTCCGAAGTGCTGCATATACCCGGGCTTGGATTTGACGGACTTGTCGGGTACTCCCCGATAGCAATGGCGAAAAACGCTATCGGACTTGCAATAGCCACGGAAGAATACGGCTCTAAGTTCTTCGCAAACGGCGCGACACCGGGAGGCATCCTTGAACACCCGGGCGTAGTAAAAGATCCGGAGCGAGTAAGAAATTCCTGGAACTCTGCTTTCGGCGGCTCCGGAAATGCAAATAAGGTAGCAGTCCTTGAAGAAGGCATGAAGTATACGCCGATTTCCATCTCCCCGGAGCAGGCTCAATTCCTGGAAACGAGGAAGTTTCAGATAGACGAAATCGCCCGTATTTTCAGAGTGCCGCCTCACATGGTGGGTGACCTTGAGAAGTCGAGCTTTTCAAATATCGAACAGCAGTCGCTGGAGTTCGTGAAATATACGCTCGATCCATGGGTAACGCGCTGGGAGCAGTCTATTTACAGAACCCTTCTTTCTCCGAATGAGAAGAAGGATTTTTTTGTGAAGTTCAATGTGGAAGGCTTGCTTCGCGGTGACTATGTCAGCCGTATGAACGGCTATGCAACTGCCCGCCAGAACGGATGGATGAGCGCGAACGACATCCGAGAACTGGAAAACATGGATCGTATCCCTGCAGAAGAGGGCGGCGATCTTTATCTAATCAACGGCAACATGCTCCCGCTCTCGAATGCAGGAGCCTTTGCAAATATAAGCGAAAACGGAAAGGAGGAACAGGAAGGTGAAAAAGTTCTGGAACTGGACAAATCCGACAAACGAAGAAGGAAGTAATGAACGCGTCCTGGAACTTTACGGCACTATTGCCGAGGAGAGTTGGTTTGATGATGACATCACTCCCGCGATGTTCAAGGGTGAACTTTTAGCAGGAGAAGGTCCTATTACCATTTGGATCAACTCTCCCGGAGGAGACTGTGTAGCGGCAAGTCAAATCTACGCCATGCTCATGGACTACAAAGGCGATGTGACCGTAAAAATTGACGGTATTGCGGCATCAGCGGCATCCGTTGTCGCAATGGCGGGAACGAAGGTGCTGATGGCGCCTACCGCGATGATGATGCTTCATAATCCGGCCACAAGCGCGTTCGGCGATCATGTGGACATGACAAAGGCAATTGAAATGCTGGCAGAGTTTAAGGAATCCATTATCAATGCTTACGAGCTTAGAACAAACCTGTCGAGAAAACAGCTCGCCCGCATGATGGACGATACCACCTGGATGAATGCCAAAAAAGCGATAGAGCTTGGCTTTGTGGATGACATGCTGGGTGATGAAAAGCATGAGTTTATTAATAACGGTCAAAGTTTTGAGTTTTCGGCATCCGCTGTAGACCGCGCTTTGGTAGCCAAAATTTCTGCCAGGAACAAAACAAAAGAAGTTGTAAAGAAGAAACCCGAAGGCCGCCCTGTGGATGAGCTTAAGGCTTCACTTTACAAGAAACTACTGTAATCCAAAAGGAGGATTTTATTATGAACATTACTGAACTTAGAGAAAAGAGAAAGAAACTCTGGGAAACGATGGAGGGGTATCTTGACACCCATCGCAACAGCATGGGCGTACTCTCCGCCGAGGATGATGCGACCTATAACAAAATGGAAGCCGACCTTGACTCTCTTACAAACGAAATCAAGCGCATGGAAAGAAAAGATGCGATTGAGGCGGAACTGAGCAAGGCCGTAAACGAAGCAATCAAGGAAACCCCGCAGAATACGGACAGCGTAAAGAACGGAAAAATCGGCCGTGCGTCCGATGACTACAGGGATGACTTTGACAGGCATTTGCGCGGCAAAACGCTCATTCACAACGTCCTCTCCGAAGGCGTGGATGCGGATGGCGGATATCTCGTGCCGGAGGAGTTTGAAAGAGATATCGTAATGCAGCTTGAGGAAGAGAATGTTGTTCGTTCTCTCGCAAAGGTCATCACCACTCAGCATGAACGCAAGATTCCTGTTGCAAACGGACACTCCGTTGCGCAGTGGACGGCGGAAAACGCGGCCTATACGGAGAGCAATCCGACCTTCGGGCAGAAGCAGCTTGACGCATTCAAACTCACCGACCTTTGCAGGGTAAGCGTGGAACTTCTGCAGGATTCAGCCTTTGATATTGAGGACTACCTGATGAAGGAATTTGCCCGCGCTTTCGGTATCGCAGAGGAAGAAGCCTTTTGCGTCGGAACCGGCACAAACCAGCCTACGGGCGTCTTTACCGCAAACGGCGGCACTGTTGGCGTAACCACCGCGAGCGCTGCCGCTATTACGGCGGATGAGCTGATAAGTCTCGTCTATGCGCTTAAATCACCGTATCGCAGAAACGCCAAGTTCCTGTTAAATGATGCTACCGTATCCGCCATCAGAAAACTGAAGGATCAGAACGGCGCGTATCTGTGGCAGCCTTCCATTCAGGCAGGTCAGCCGGACAGACTCCTTGGCTATGAACTCTATACCTCGCCTTATGTTCCCGCAGTTGCCGCAGGCGCTCTTGCCGTGGCCTTCGGTGACTTCAAAAACTATTGGATCGGTGACCGCGCAGGAAGAACCGTGCAGCGTCTGAACGAACTCTACGCTACCAACGGACAGATTGGTTATGTGGCTACGGAGCGCGTGGACGGCAAGGTCATTCTGCCTGAAGGCATTCAGCTTCTTCAGATGAAGACGGCTTAATCGCTTGCTATGTTCATACGGGCGGCATTCTGGTGTCAGGATGCCGCCTGGCTTGTTTAAAGGAGGTGGAAACCGCGCATGATTACGCTTAATGAAGCAAAGAATTATTTAAGGGTGGACTTTGACGATGATGACGCGCTCATTACGGACCTCATTACTTCGGCTACAGCGATTGTCGCAAATGTTTCCCGCGCAGAGGATGCATCGGAACTTGAAACGATGGACAATGCTTCCGTTGCCGTACTTTATACGCTTGCCTACCTCTATGAACACCGTGAAGAAGCTGACCACCACGAGCTTATGCTCACGCTTCGCTGTCTTCTCTTCGGTGAGAGAAAGGCGGGATTTTGATGGATATTGCGCTGCTTAATACTCGCGTTACCTTTCAAAAGAAAACGGTGACGATGGATGAAATCGGAAATCAGATAGTGAGCTGGGAGGACTGCTTTTCCTGCGCCGCCACAATATCCGGCGAAGGCGGCGGTGAAACCTTCGCTGCCGCATCAGAGGAAGACAGATCTGATATGGCCGTTACTGTACGCTGGTGCAAAAAAACTGAAGCCGTCACAATGACGGACTGCCGCATTCTTTTTCAGGATGCCGCCTATGACATAAACCGTATTGATCATATGAGCTTTAAAAAGAAGTCAATCAAGTTCTTCTGCAGAAAGGAGAGAAAGTGATGACTAAAAAGGCGGCAATCGATGATATGGAGAGCGCCATTATGAAGGAGCTTGAGAAATACGCGGACATTGCGGCGGATGATCTGAAAGACGCGGTCAGGGAAACTGCAAAGTCCGTCAAAAAGGATATCCAGTCGAATGCTCCTCAAGGCACGGGAAAGTACAAGAAATCATGGTCTGTTAAAAACATGCGCGAGGACTCCCGGTCAATTGACCTTGTGGTGCATTCGAGAAACCGATATCAGATTGCGCACCTCTTGGAACACGGTCATGCAAAACGCGGCGGCGGCAGAGTGTCCGCAAGACCTCACATAGCTTCCGCAGAAAAGAAAGGAACGGAATATCTCGTGAAGACCATCGAATCCAAGCTGAAAGGATGATGCTATGAATTATGAAGATATCGTAAATATGCTGGAAGAAACGAATCTTCCGTTTGCCTATGACCACTTTGCGGAGGGGGAAGCGCCGGAGCCTCCCTTTATCTGCTTTCTTTTTCCGGGGACGTCAAATGTCTTCGCGGATAACGTGGTATGGCAAAAAATCAATGACCTGAATATCGAACTTTATACAAATAAAAAAGAGCCTGCTCTTGAAGCGAGACTTGAGGATGTCCTGACCGCCCATGAATTTCCGTATGAAAAATCGGAGGTCTGGATTGAATCGGAAAACATGTATGAAGTTCTTTATCAAACACAGATGATAGGAGGATAAAACATATGCCTAATACAAAAAACAAGGTCAAGTTCGGCCTGAAAAATTGCCACTATGCCATCGCCATACTTGCCGAGGACGGGAAGGTCACCTTCTCAGCACCTGTAGCGATGCCTGGGGCGGTCAGTCTGTCCCTTGATGCCGAAGGCGAAAACGAGCCGTTTTATGCGGATGATACCGTGTATTACATGGTTTCAAACAATAACGGGTATTCCGGGGATTTTGAACTGGCGCTCATTCCCGAGAGTTTCCTTACGGATGTTATGCATGAAACCGAGGATGCGAACGGCGTGATTGCGGAGAACAAGGACGTGGAGCCTGAACATTTCGCGCTGCTTTTTGAGTTTTCCGGCGATCAGAGAAAAATCCGCCACTGCATGTATTACTGCTCGGCTGCAAGACCGTCCGTTTCCGGAGCTACCAAGGAGGACTCTACCGAAGTGCAGACGGAGACGCTCTCGCTTACGGTATCTCCGCTTCCTTCGGGGCTTGTCAAAGTAAAGACCGGAACGAACACCACGGCATCCGTTTATGACGCCTGGTATACCAGCGTTTATGAGCCGCAGAGCGCGCCGCCATCGGGAGGAGGAGCATAAAAATGGCTGTGACAAAAACAATTGAAATTGACGGGCGCGAGGTAACATTCCGCGCCTCCGCCGCTATTCCGAGACTCTATAGAAATCAGTTCCACAGGGATATCTACCGCGACTTAAACGACCTGCAAAAAGGCATGGAAAAGAGCGATGAGGAAAGCTCCTCTCTCGACACATTCTCGCTGGAGCTTTTTGAAAATATCGCCTGGCTGATGGCAAAGCATGCGGATAATGACGCGCCGGATTCACCGGAGAAATGGCTTGATGACTTTTCCACATTCTCCATCTACGAGATTCTGCCACAGATTATTGATCTGTGGGGACTCAATGTGCAGCAGCAAGTAGACTCTAAAAAAAACAGCATCAGACAGAGCGGGAAATGACAACCCCGCTCTTTTTGCTCCGCTGTGTACAGATAGGGCTTGCCATAGGAGAATTGGAGCTTCTTACCATCGGCACGGTCAATGACATGTATGCGGAAATGAGTAACGATGACTGGAATTACCCGGAAATCGCTACGCAGGAAATGATGGACAGATTTTAAGGAAGGAGGCGTACCTTATGGCGGACAGAATCAAAGGGATAACAGTGGAAATCGGCGGAGATACCACCGGACTTTCCAAAGCGTTATCCGGCGTCAACAAAGAAATCCGCAGCACGCAGGCGCAGCTTAAGGACGTAAATCGTCTGCTTAAGCTCGATCCTGCGAACACCGCGCTGTTAGAGCAAAAGCAGAAGCTCTTAAAAGACGCGGTAAGCGAAACAAAGGATAAATTAAAACAGCTGAAGTCCGTGCAGGATCAGATGGACGCCGGCCTTAAAAACGGATCTGTCACCCAGCAGCAGTATGACGCTTGGCAAAGAGAGATCATCGCCACCGGGCAGGAACTAAAGAATCTCGAGGAGCAGGTAAAGAAAAGCGACTCGGCAATCTCAGCCACATTGAAAAACACAGGTTCCAAGCTGCAGGCGGTCGGCGGGAAAATATCGGATGTCGGAGAATCACTGACAAAAGGCGTGACGGCTCCGATTGCCGCTATCGGAGCTGCTTCGCTTGCCGCCTTCAATGAGGTGGACGCGGGGCTGGATATTGTGGCGCAGAAAACGGGCGCGACCGGGGAAGCGCTCGAGAGCATGAACCAGATTGTAAAAGACCTCGCCACGGAAATCCCAACAGACTTTGAAACCGCCGGCGCAGCTGTCGGCGAGGTCAATACCCGTTTCGGACTTACAGGTCAGGCGCTGGATGACCTCTCTGCGAAATTTATCAAGTTCGCCCAATTAAATGATACCGATGTTTCCACATCCATCGACAATGTATCCGCCGTCATGAACGCGTTCGGCATGGACGCAAATGAGGCCGGAAGCATGCTTGACGCGCTGAATGCGACAGGAGAGGCTACGGGGATCGATATGGACACCCTGGCGGGACTTTTGTCCTCAAACGCCGCGCAGCTGAAAGCGATGGGTCTTACCGCTCAGGAAGCGGCAGGATTTATGGGAATGGTGGAAATGTCAGGTCTTGATACCTCGGCCGCAATGATGGGACTTAAGACCGCCATGAAGAACGCCGCCAAGGACGGAAAAACGCTCGACCAGGCAATGGCGGACTTTGCCGGCACCATGCAGGGAAACGGGACGGAAGCCGAAAAACTCCAGGCGGCTTATGACCTTTTCGGAAGCAAGGCCGGAGCTGCCATATATAACGCGGTGCAGACGGGAAAATTAAACCTTGAGGATCTATCCGGCACTCTTGGCAACTTTGCGGGAAGCGTTGACAAAACTTTCAATGAAACCCTCGATCCCATTGACCAGTTCAAAATGACCATGAACTCTCTCAAGGAAGTCGGAGCGGATATTGGAAACAGTCTGGCTTCCGTTCTCGCACCTGTGTTAAAGGATATTTCCGCGGGGCTTCAGAGATTCTCCGAGTTTTGGAAAGGAATCCCCGAACCCGTGCAGCAGGTCATTGTAAAGATCGCGCTGATTGCGGCTGTGATAGGGCCGCTCCTTATTGCCATTGGAAAAGTAATATCCGCCGTAGGCACGATTATGACGATTATTCCTGCTGTCACTACCGCAATCGGCGCAGTGAAAACGGCGATGATCGGAGTAAACGCGGCAATGGCGGCAAATCCGATAGGGTTAATTATCGCGGCCATCGGACTGCTTGTCGCCGCATTTATCTATCTCTGGAATCACTGTGAGGGCTTCCGACAGTTCTGGATTAACCTTTGGGAGAATGTAAAGCAGGCGGCGATTACGGTATGGACAGCTATCAAGGACTTCTTTACAGGAATATGGGAAGCCATAAAGAACACTTTTACTACCGTTGTGAGCGCTATCAGTTCATTTCTCTTTGGAGCATGGAACGCTGTGAAAACCACCGTGCAGACAGTGATGAACGCGATCAGCACGGTCATAACCACTATATGGAACGGCATTAAGAATTTCTTTACCGTGATTTTTACGGCAATACAGACAGTGGTTACCACATATTTCAACATATATAAGACGGTAATTACTACGGTCATAAATGCAATCAAAACCGTGATTACGACCGTGTGGAACGCTATAAAAACAACCGTTTCCGCCGTGCTGAACGGAATCAAGGCTGTGATTACCGGCGTATGGAACGGAATCAAGACCGCCGTGATGGGGGTGGTAAATGCTATGAGGTCGGGCATATCGGGAGCGTTCAGCGCCATTAAAAGCACCATAAGCGGAATTCTAAACGGCATTAAAAATACCTTCAGTTCGGTTTTTAACGGGATATGGAGCTTTGTTTCCGGGATCGTGAACAAGCTGAAAGGCATTTTCAACTTCAAATGGAGCCTTCCGAAAATTAAGCTGCCGCACTTTTCCATATCGGGAAAGTTCTCTCTTGCGCCGCCGAGCATTCCGCACATTTCGGTTGACTGGTACAAGAAAGCCATGGACGGCGGAATGATATTAAAAGACGCGACGATTTTCGGCAGATCGGGAAATACGCTTCTCGGCGGAGGTGAAGCAGGCGCGGAGGCCGTTGTGGGCGTGAATTCGCTGCGCGCAATGATTAAGGACGCTGTTGGGAACGCTTCTGCGGACGGAGGAAACGCGCCGCTGATCAACATTGAAAGCATGAGCGTAAGAAGCGATGACGATATCAGAAAAATATCGCAGCAGTTAAACAGTCTGCTTGTGGCGGGAAGAAGAGCGAAAGGAGCGGTGATCTAAATGGGATTTACATTCAATGGCATCTCATCCCAGTCAATGGGACTTGCCACAAGGATGGCGTCGGAAAACCGAATGCCGGATTTTACAAACCATACCGTCACCATTCCGGGGCGCGAAGGCGTCTTTGATTTCGGAGAAACCGCAGGCGAGCGTAAAATCGTCATTTCCTGCTTTATTCCACCCAGAAAAAGCGATGCGGACTTCCTTTCAAAGAAAGATGAAATCATCGCGTGGCTGAACCCCGATGCCGGGCTTTGCCCGCTTACGCTGGATAAGGAGCCGGGACGGATATATATGGCAAGGCTTGAGAGCGGATTTTCCTTTGACAAGGCGGTCAGAAATTCCTGCACATTTGACCTTGCGTTTTTCTGTCCTGATCCATATTCCTATGCAGGAAGCGATGAAACATATCAGATTACAGAGACGGGAACATCAACGGTTACACGGATGCTTGGAAATATTGAATCATGTCCTGTCTATTCTTTTTCAGCAAACCTTCCCGCGGGAAAGAAAACTGAGATAGAAACAAACGGGAGGAAACTCGAAATCACCGGAAAACTGACAGAGAATGAAGTGCTTGTGATTGATTCTTCTCTTGTAACAGCGCTGGTTACGGATCAAAACGGCAATGTTTTAAGAAACGGTCTTCCGCATTTGAAACGCCTTGATTTTCCAAGGCTTAAGGTCGGGGCGAATACTTTGGCCATTGAAGCAGACAGCGTAAGCAATGTAGTGGAAAAAATCCTGAATACGCAGGACTTTTTCACAGGCCAGATTCCTTCGTCATGGGGCAATGACGGTCTGTGGCGTTTTAATGACAACGCGCCTGATGCCGATACCTGTCTTTCGGATTCCTCCAGCAAGGGAAGAAAACTGTATATCAACAACTGGAGCGGGACGACCGCCACAATGAAAAAAGACGGGCATCTTGGAAATTATTTCAAGATGAATTTAAACGATCCGGGGACGGAGAAGAGCTATCTCAAATTAACCAATGACGGAACGCTCTTTTCCAATATCGGAGCTGCGCTTGCAGTGGGCGGATGGTTTTGCCCGACAACTTATTCTGTCGGAAACACATACTGCCCGATATTAAATACAAGAGGCGGTCCGGGCAATCCAATCATTTACTTTTCGCTCTTCAGCGGAGAGCCGAGGTTTATGTTCTATAACGCTTTGGGGACACTGATTTATGACAATACCTTTAATCCGGGCTTTGCTCTTTTAAACGGCGGCTGGTACTTTATGTCATGCCTCATAAGACCGGAAAGTAGAGAAGTATCGCTCTTCGTGGGTGACAGAAGCAGCGGAGCAATCTGGACGAAAGAGGATATTCTGAATGGAGACTTGAACCGTTCCTGCACGGCTGATCTGTTGTGGGGAACGCACGCCGGCACTTACTGGTACGCGGGAGGATTCGACGAGTGGTTTTTGGACAGCGATTCAAACCTGACGCCATCTGATGTTATCTCATGGTTTAAGAAGTCGCTTTCGGCAAACGGAGCGGACGCGTTATCCGATGCAGACGGGCTGCAAGAGGAAAACAAAGTAAAGCTCAAAGCCGTAAACGGAGTATACGCTGCAAGCGGAATGTTCACGACAGCGGCTGCGGAATACGGCATCACCGGAAAAGGCTATGTAATACTTGATGCGGAACTTCCTGCCGGAACAGGAGTAAGCGTTGAGACTTCCGTATCAAATGACCTTGCCGCGTGGTCGGACTGGGAAACGCCTGCCGCCGACGGAGAAATATCGGCTCAAGGCGAAAGCTATATCCGTTTTCGCGTGACACTCTCAACAGCGGATACATCCGTTACTCCCGTGCTGAATGCTATAGAACTTTCAACACCAGGTGAATCCGCGTTTAAGAAACTCGTCATCCAGGCGAAAAGCCGCTGGAGGTAATTAAATGGAGAATTTAATACTGCTCGATTTAAGCGGAAATCAGGAAGCCGTGCTGGATAATGCCTATGACGTCATTATCGCGGGCGAAATAAACGGAATCGACACGCTGTCGTTTAACATGCCGTTCTCGGACGGCAAAAGACGGTACCTTGAAAATGAAAAGCAGGTCAAAGTCCGCGATGATATCTACCGCATCAGAACAATTACTGATGAAAAAGAAGAAAACGGAACAGCTGTAACCTCTGTTTATGCGGAGGCCGCGTTTTACGATCTCGGTTTTTCCGTGAAGAAAAAACAGACCGACTTTAATGCGGATACGGCGGATGCGCCGATTGCATACGCTCTTACAGGTACGGACTGGACAATAGGAACCGTGAACGTCAGAACTAAAAGAACATGGACCTGCAGCGAGAAAAACGCTCTCGCCATTTTAAGAAAGGCGCAGGACATTCACGGCGGGGATCTGGTTTTCGATAACAATAACAAGACCGTAAGCCTTATGACATTCAGCGGAGAGGATTCGGGAGCGCTGTTTTGCTACCGGAAGAACATGAAATCCATCAAGCGTGTCATTGATACGCAGAGTCTGATTACAAGGCTTTACACCTACGGCAAGGATGGCATGACGTTCTCCTCTATAAACGGCGGCAAGGAGTATGTGGAAGATACGGCCTATACAAATGAGATCAGGGTTTCTTCCCTCGACTGCTCAAGCTTTACGAACCCGTATCAGATGCTGGAGTACGCAAATATGCGCCTTTCGGCTTACGCGGCGCCGAGAATCTCCTATGTGCTGAACGCGATGGATTTATCAAACCTTACGGGATACAGCCATGAACGATGGAAACTTGGCGATATCATAACCGTAAAAGACGATGAGATGAATATCTCCATAAAAACAAGGATTGTAAGGCGGGAATATAACCTCAGGGAGCCCTGGAACACGGTGCTGGAGCTTTCCACCACCCTCAGGGAACTCGGCGATTCGTCCTCTCAGTGGGATTCTGCCGCGGATACGCTTTCCGGGGCAAATCTTGTGGACAGTCAGGAAATGAAAGACCTTGTGCCGTTTAACCACCTTAAAAATTCAAGGGCGGACAACGGCTTCGCCTACTGGCAAAACTCCGGCTTTACCGTGGACGCATCAAACGGCGTATCGGGAACAGCATCCTTTAAGTGCGAGGGAGCGCCCGGCATGACAAAGAGTCTCTCGCAAACGGTCACGCCCACAAACCGTGAAAGTTATACTTTTTCCTGTCAGATAGCCTCAGAAAATCTGAAAAAAGGCGAAAACGGACAGATCGGCATCGAGGTGGAATTTGAGTACGAGGATGGAACAACAGAGACGCGTTTTATCGATCTTATCTGACGAAAGGAAAAGCTATGGTTTCATTTACGCATACGGCAAAAGCGGTCAGCGCGCAAAACGGACGGGTTAAGAAAATATGTATCCGCATCTGCGTGACAGACTGCGCGGGAGATGTATATATAACCGACATGCTCCTTCAGGGCGGCTCCATTGCAACGGGCTGGACTGGACATGTATCGGAGATTCAGTGGACGGAGGACGGAAACTAAAATGCCGAGATTCATAAGGTTTACGGAAACTATCAAAAAGAAACGGAATAACCGGATCGTAAGTGTGACGGTGCGTCCTATGGTTACAGACTGCGAAGGCGCAGTGTATTTTACAGATATCATGCTCCAGGAAGGCGACAGGCTTTCGGGTTACTCACACAACACAGCGGAGATGCTTAAAAAGTATCAGACCGGAGATGAATATGCCGTTACCGATAAACGCTTCTATAACGGCATCGTCCGCGGAAGCGCGGCGCTGATCATCTTCAGCCTCGGACAAACCTCTGCGGGAATCGACTGGAAAGTATATCCGAATCAGAACATGGCGGAGGAATCCATTACTCTCGCTCTTGGCGAAGGCGCGCATAAGGCTGTCTTTAAAAGCGACGCGCTCGCGGGAGATGAGCTTTCGCTTCTCGCTTCAAGCAGACGGTGTCTGAAAAACGGAGCACCTGCCGAAAAGTACGGATTTTTTCAGTACTGCGCCGCCTGCGACAGCAAGCATCCTGTAAGAGTTGAGGATAAGAAGTCAGCAAGGCTGTATGTGGAGTTTTATGAAATGAAGGATGGTGACGGCGCATGAGCAGGGATATTCTAAAAGGAAGGCAGTGCATGATATGGACATTCATGGGAAACGCCCGCATGTATGCCGCGCTGAATAAATACGGAGACCGTCTCTCGCAGGTCGGTCTTTTTTCTTTCAAGGCGGATTCATCCGGCGCGATAACCGAACAGGGAGTCGCAATTTCAGACATGCTGACCTACATAAACCGATATCCACACATCAAGTGGCTGTTAACAGTCAGAAATGACGGGATCGGAAGCATCTTCACGGCGCTTCGGGAAAACACGGGCGGTGCGCAGGACATATTTCTTTCAGAAATCATCCGCATCATGGAAAAGTACACCTGGTGCGCCGGCGTTGATATTGACCTTGAGCGCGGCGGGAGTTACTCCACGGCCGCAAAATCAACTGCCATGTTTCGGAATATCTATCAGGCGGTGAAAGCGTATGATACTCAGAAGCAGGTAAATATTTGTCTCCCCGGCATGACGAGTGTCAATGGTTCTGTCGGAGGCGAGAACTGGTGCGTTTACGCGGATCTTGATCCTTACTGCGACAGCGCCGCTATCATGAGCTACGGCATGGCATGGGCAGGCTCCGCGCCGGGACCCGTATCACCGAAGGACTGGCTGGACGGAATATATAATTACGCCTCAAAAGTAATGACGCCGGATAAAATATTCTTAGGTCTTCCGGCCTACGGGTGGAACTGGCAGATATATGAAAAACCGGAAAACCTGGGAGAAACCTACCGCGGAACATCTAACACATACTATGCGGCGAAGAATTGGATGACCGGAAAGTACAACTTCACGGGAGACGGCCCGCCGCAGCCGTTTATTCCGATACTCGCCTACTGGGACGATTACAACAAAGTGCCGTATGCTTTTCCTGAGGTTTATGACTTTATGGAAGGACATGACGCTTCAAGCTATCAGTATCCGCTGATGAACGATGTCTATAAAAGAAGGCGGTATCTTACCGCTTACGGAAAGACGCAAAAGACAGCATTCGGAACGATATACACAGACCGTGACGGAACGCCCGACAGCTGCTCCGGCATCGTGTCAGCGGAAAACGGCATGGCTGTTCTCGGAGATAACGGCGAAGCTTCATTTAATTTTTCGGTAAGCGCGGCGGGCCAATATGATATCGCAGTCAGGCTTTGCTATCCATTTTGGGATAAAAACGGCATTTATGTTTCGATTGACGGATATGAAAAGCGCTTCACGGAAAGCAGGCATTGGTGGCCTTACTGGCGAAGCAGCTTCTGGGTGACGCTTGCAAAGGACATGTCCCTGTCTGCGGGAATGCACACCATCACGATATCCGTGGATAAAAAAGGCGTACAATTTTACGGCTTCCGCGTATGCTCCGCTTTTTCGGAGAAACCCTATGCGGGAAGCGCGTCCTTTACGCTTTCACCTCGAAAGTTCATCGATGTAAACGGAAACGAGTGTCAGCCGGACAGGGGTTTTAAGCTGACAAGCGAGATGCTTCGAAGAAAACCCGACTCCGCACTTATCTGGTATGAGGACTTTCGGGATAACGGCGTGCTTGGCACAGGCTACTGGCAAATTCAGTCCGGTTCTTTCAATGTGTGGCGAGAGGACGAATATGCGGAAGGAAGAGTATATTCTCAGCTGGACGGGCAGGGCGCTCTTTCACTAAGCTATGACGGCTTTTCGGATATCCACTTAAAAGCCAGGCTCGCCTTTGCGGAGGGCAGTTCAGGCAAGGCGGGGGTATTCTGCGGCAGTCTCTTCTGTTGTCTGAATCTATCTGCGCAGGCAGTGGAGCTTTGGAACGGAAGCGAGAAGCTTGGAAGCTACAGTCAGAGCATATTAAGGACGCCGGCAACAAATCTTCGCGCGAATCCCAATATGTACACCATTGAAATGCGTATACGCGGAAACAGGGTCAGAGTATATTCCGGCGCGGCGGGAACGCTTCGTTTTACGGCGGCTGTCAGCGGGTTTTCAGGCGGATATGCAGGCTACAGGTCGGAAAGCAGAACGGTCTGCGAACTTCTCCGCATGGGCGATGCCTGGACTTACGAGCCGTATGAACGCTTCGATGTGACCTTCCCGGACGGAACAACCATGCAGTACGGAAGAATTCAAAGAAATAATGTCATATGGGATGACGAGTTTCAGGTATTTACCCTGACTTCTGATGTGGAGGAGTCCGATACGAGAAACGAAGATATCTCTATGGACTACGAGTTCTTCCATTCGCACCTTTTAAATCTCAGCTGCGGAAGCGACTACAACGTGACCGTTACGCCAAAGGACATCAATATATGGATTTCACGCTTATTCTTAGGCGATGCGGACGGCTTTTCCATCCTCTATTATCAGGACGTGGATTCGCTTATATACTGGGCGAATGAAGCCGCCTACCGCTGGAAACTTCGCGGAATCGCTGTCTGGTCGCTGGGGCAGGAAGATCTAAGGCTCTGGGAGGCTTTGCCGAAACAGACATAAGGAAGAAATATACGAATTATCGGTCGGTCAGACTGTCTGCAAAAAATGCGGGCGGTCTTTTTATTTATCAAAATTTCAAAGGAGGAATTTAGCTATGAAGGAATTCTGGGCAACCATTCAATTAATCTTTGCCGGTATCGGAGGCTGGCTCGGGTTTTATCTGGGAGGCTTTGACGGGCTTTTATATGCTCTCATCGTTTTTGCAGCCACCGACTACATCACAGGCATTATGTGCGCTGTAGCGGATAAGAAGCTCTCAAGAGCGGTAGGCTTTAAGGGCATAGCAAGGAAGGTGCTGATTTTTCTGCTTGTCGGTATTGGTCACATGCTGGATGCGCAGGTTATCGGCACGGGATCCGTGCTTCGAACCGCTGTCATCTTTTTCTATCTCTCAAATGAGGGACTCTCGCTTGTTGAAAATGCTGCCCACCTGGGACTGCCTGTCCCGGAAAAACTGAAGGCCGTGCTGGCGCAGCTTCATGACCGTGCGGAAAAGGAGGAAACGAAATGAGCAAAGGTATCGATGTATCCGTTTGGCAAGGTTCTATTGATTTTAATAAGGTCAAAGCTTCTGGCATAGACTTTGTCATTATCCGCGCGGGTTACGGCTCGCTTATTTCGCAGAAGGATAAATGTTTCGAACAAAACTATGCACGTGCCAAGGCGGCAGGGCTTCACGTAGGGGCTTACTGGTATTCCTACGCGGAAAGCGAAGCGCAGGCAATGCAGGAAGCTAAAATCTGCAAGAAAGTGCTTTCCGGAAAGCAGTTTGACTATCCTGTCTATTTTGACCTGGAGGAAAGAGCGCAGCTTTCAAAAGGGCGCGCTTTCTGCGACAGTCTTGTTACAGCATTTTGCAAGGAGATGGAAGCGGGCGGCTACTTTGCGGGATTCTATACATCCGCTTCCGTTGCCAAAAATATCCTCTCACCGTCTATCAGAAGCCGTTTCGCTTTCTGGTGCGCGCAGTGGGCAAGCAAAAACAGCTTTGAAGGCGCAAGCGGTCTGTGGCAGTATTCGAGCAACGGCACCGTTCCCGGCATCTCCGGCAGAGTCGACATGGACATTTCCTATATCAACTATCCGTCCATTATTAAAAACGGAGGGTTCAACGGTTATGTTAAAGGGACAGAAAATAAGCCGGCTCCTGCATCAAGCGCTCCGCGTGACGAGGTGGTTTCACAGGCCAGAGCGTGGCTCGGGAAAAAAGAAGCTGACGGCAGCCACAAAGAGATCATCGATGTTTACAACAGTCATAAGCCTCTCGCAAGGGGATATGCAGTTACTTACTCAGACGCATGGTGCGCCGCCTTCGTTTCCGCGGTCGCCATCAAATGCGGCGTGACGGATGTTCTTCCGACCGAGTGCAGCTGCGGGCAGATGATTGCCCTTTTTCGCAAACTCGGAGAGTGGGTGGAGAACGACGCTTATATTCCTTCTCCCGGCGATGTGATTTTCTATGACTGGCAGGACAGCGGCTCCGGCGATAACACCGGCTGGCCGGATCATGTCGGTATCGTAGAAAAGGTCTCCGGCGACACCATCACTGTCATCGAAGGCAATAAAAATAGTGCAGTCAGCAGGCGCACGCTACAGGTAAATGGCAAATACATCCGTGGCTATGGCGTGCCGAAGTACAGCGGCTCTGCCTCTCCTGCTCCTGCCGTTTCGGCAAAGAGCGTGGATAAGCTGGCCAGGGAAGTTCTGGAAGGAAAATGGGGAAACGGCAATGATCGTAAGAAGCGTCTGACCGCTGCCGGGTACGATTACGGAGCCGTGCAGACGAGAGTTAATGAACTTAGCCGGCAGCAGTCCAAGTCTGTAGAAGAACTCGCAAAGGAGGTTCTCACCGGAAAGTGGGGCAACGGCGATGACAGAAAGAACTGCCTGACCGCCGCCGGGTATGACTATTACGCGGTGCAGGCCAAGGTCAACGCTCTTCTGAAAAAGCAGGAAGCCACCCCAGTCTATTACATCGTAAAAAGCGGTGATACCTTATCAGGGATTGCTACGAGGTATGGCACCACGGTCTCTGCAATTCAGCGGCTTAATCCTACGCTGATTAAAAACGTCAACCTGATTCTGACCGGATGGAAAATCAGAGTGAAATAAATTAATATCCAATTCTCTATGCCTGCGAGTGTTCTTCGGAATGCCCGCAGGTTTTTTTTATTTTTCAAAACCGTCAGATTCTCCATCTTCCAAAGGCTACCTGATAGAGGGCAGGATGACAGACCCTCGGAAAGGAGCGATAAGCAATGAAGCGCAAACTGAAGATCAGTGTTTCAAAGCAGCCGCAGACGGGCGGGATAGTGACCTGCCGTAATCTCACGGTCAGAGAACGGCTTCTGAGGCTTCTCTTCGGAGACAAACGCAGAATGACTGTTCTGATACCGGGAGATTCCATAGGCGAGATCGCCATCTGCGAGACAAAGGAAGGAGGAGATGCAAATGAGCAGGGTCAAGTTACTTCTTGATGTGGTAAACGACATGCGTTCCCTTGCGGACAGTATCCAGGCGGTCTGCGATGCAATCGCATCAGATGAACCGCATGAAATGCCTCAAGCTGAAACGCCTGCCGCAGCGCCGGAGGAATCAGCGAAGAAAGCTGATAAGACCAAATCTGAGAAACAGCCGGAGATCACCCTTGAACAGGTGCGCGGCGTTCTTGCGGATAAGAGCCGCGGCGGTAAGACCGCAGAAGTCAGAGCCATCATTCAGAAATATGGCGCAGACAGACTCAGCGGCATAAGTCCGAAGGATTATCCGGCGGTGCTTGCCGATGCGGAGGCGCTGTAATGAGAAAACATTCCATCCTTTCTCCTTCCGGATCACACAGGTGGCTGAACTGTACGCCATCGGCGAGACTGGAGCAGGAATTTGATGACAATGAGTCGGATGCGGCAAAGGAGGGTACTGCGGCGCATGCTCTGTGTGAACATAAGTTGAAAAAAGCGCTGCGCATGAGGAGCAGGCGTCCGGTATCCGATTACGACTCCGATGAGATGGAGGAATGCTCCGATGCCTATGTGGATTTCATTATGGAGCAGGCAGAAGCCGTAAAGCAGTGCTGCAAAGACCCGATTATTCTGATCGAGCAGCATCTGGATTTCTCCTGTTATGTGCCGGACGGCTTTGGCACCGGGGACTGCATCATCATCTCGGATGGGAAGCTGCACATCGTGGACTTCAAATACGGCATGGGCATCCTGGTCGAGGCGCAGGATAATCCACAGATGAAACTGTATGCTCTGGGCGCTCTGGAACTCTACGATGCCCTTTATGACATCAAGGAGGTATCCATGACCATCTTTCAGCCGAGGCGGGAAAACGTCAGCACATGGACAATCCCCGTGGAGGAACTGAAAGGCTGGGCGGAGAACGAGCTGAAGCCGAAAGCGCGTATGGCCTATAAAGGCGAGGGCGAATATCTCCCCGGAGAGTGGTGTACCTTCTGCCGCGCAGCGGTAAGGTGTCGTGCCAGAGCAGAAGAAAAGCTGAAGCTTGCGCAATCGGAGTTTCGTCTCCCGCCGCTTCTTACCGATGCGGAGATCGAAGAGATTCTCGCCGTTCTTCCCGACCTTACAAAATGGGCGAATGAGATTACAGCATATGCCACTGATGTTGCCGTAAACCACGGCAAGGAGTGGGACGGATTCAAAGTGGTCGAAGGGCGCTCTGTACGTAAGTACCGGGACGAGGAGAAAGTCGCGGATGCCGCCATCGATGCGGGCTATAAGGACATCTACAGGAAGTCGCTCATTACGCTGACGGAAATGCAGAAGCTGATGGGCAAAGCAAAGTTTGAAGAGGTTCTCGGCGGTCTCATCTATAAACCGCCGGGCAAGCCGACACTTGTTCCGAAATCGGACAAACGTCCGGCTATGAATGTAACAAACGCCATGAACGAATTTAACGAAATCAAGGAGGATATGTAAAATGGCAAACAATAACAGCAAGACGAAGGTTATCACCGGTATCAACACGAGACTCTCTTATTTCCACGGCTGGGAGCCTGTATCCATCAACGGCGGCGCGGAGAAGTATTCCGTATCCGTTCTCATTCCGAAGGATGATGCCGCTACAGTAAACGCCATCAATGCGGCAATTGATGCCGCCATCGAGGAAGGCATCTCCAAGTTCGGCGGTAAGAAGCCCAATAAAGCCGCTCTTAAGCTGCCTCTTCGTGACGGCGATGCGGAGCGTGATGATGAAGCCTATAAGGGGCATTACTTTATCAACGCCAACTCCAATACCGCGCCTCAGATAGTAGACAGGGCGGTCAAGCCGATTCTTGACAGGAGCGAAGTATACAGCGGCTGCTACGGCAGAGTATCGCTTAACTTTTATGCATTCAATTCAAATGGCAACAAGGGTATCGCCTGCGGTCTTGGAAACATTCAGAAAGTGCGAGATGGGGAGCCTCTCGGAGGCAGAACGAACGCTGCGGATGACTTCGCCACTCTTGATGACGATGATTTTCTGGCATAAGGAGGGCGTGAACTATGACAACATATCAGAGTTTTATGCTCTCGACCTGCTTCGGTGTCGCAACGGGGATCGTGATTGCCGGATGGTTCTTTATCATTAAGGACTGGATCGAAAAGATCAAAGAAAAATGCCGTAAGCGTAAAGATGCGCAAAAGACTGAAGCGGAAACCACAATCGAAGAGTGACAGTGTACGGGCGGCGGGGCAACCTTGCCGCCTGGTTTTATAAGGAGGCTTTATGAAAAACATTGAAATTGATATTGAGACATATTCCTCCGTCAGTCTACAGAAATGCGGTGTGTACAAATACGCTGAAAGCGCTGATTTTGAGATTCTGCTGTTCGAATACAGCATAGATGGCGGCGAGGCGCGGACTATTGACCTTGCCTGCGGAGAAGAGATTCCGGCGGATATCATTGACGCGCTGACGGATGGCAAAGTGACCAAGTGGGCGTTTAATGCGCAGTTTGAGCGTGTCTGCCTTTCCAGGCATCTTGCGGATAAGGGCATGAGCCTTGACACGTTCCATGATAACCATCCTCTTTCAAGTGAGTGCACAAGGTTTCTCAGTCCTGAGTCCTGGCGGTGTTCGATGGTGTGGTCTGCCTATATGGGACTTCCTCTCTCCCTGGAAGGGGTCGGCGCGGTGCTGGGTCTTGAAAAACAGAAGCTGACGGAAGGCAAAGAACTGATCCGTTATTTCTCTATGCCATGCAGCCCGACAAAGTCGAACGGCGGACGCACACGAAACTTGCCGGAGCATGACATGGAAAAGTGGCAGAGGTACAAGGCGTATAACATTCGGGACGTGGAAACGGAAATGCAGATACAAAAGAAGCTGTCAAAATTTCCCGTGTCGGAAGAAATATGGGAGGAATACCACATCGATCAGGAAATCAATGACAGGGGCATCCGCGTGGATATGCCGCTTGTAAAGCAGGCAATCGCCATAGATGAATTGTCCCGCAAAAGGCTAACGGCTGCCATGAAGGATATTACCGACCTCGATAATCCGAACAGCGTGGCGCAGATGAAATCATGGCTTTCAGATAACGGGCTTAAGATAGATACGCTCGGCAAAAAAGCCGTGGCTGCATTGATCGAAGAAACAGACGGAGACGTTTCTGAAGCGCTGTCTCTCCGTCAGCAGCTTGCCAAATCATCGGTGAAAAAGTATCAGGCAATGCAGAATGCCGCCTGCCGGGACAACAGATGCAGAGGAATGTTCCAGTTTTACGGAGCCAACCGGACAGGACGCTTTGCCGGAAGACTCGTGCAGCTGCAGAATCTTCCGCAGAATCATATGGAGGATCTCGCCAATGCGAGGGCGCTTGTAAGGGATGGAAACTTTGATGCTCTGGATATGCTTTATGATGATATCCCTGATACGCTCTCCCAGCTGATTCGTACCGCATTTATTCCGGCTGACGAGAAGAAGTTTTATGTGGCGGATTTCTCCGCAATTGAGGCAAGAGTCATCGCCTGGTTTGCCGGAGAGGACTGGCGGACACAGGTCTTTAAGGATGGCGGCGATATCTACTGCGCGTCCGCAAGCCGGATGTTCAAGGTGCCTGTTGAGAAGCATGGCATCAACAGTCATCTCCGGCAGAAAGGCAAGATTGCGGAACTCGCTCTCGGATACGGCGGCTCAGTCGGCGCTTTAAAAGCGATGGGCGCTCTTGAGATGGGGCTTGCTGAAGAGGAACTGCAGCCGCTTGTTGATGCCTGGCGGCAGTCGAATCCGAATATCGTCCGGTTCTGGTGGGAGGTTGATTCCGCAGTGAAAAAAGCAGTAAGGGAAAAAACTGTCCAGACCGTGAAAGGGATAAGGTTCACTTGCAGGAGCGGTATGCTTTTTATCACACTTCCGTCCGGAAGAAATCTTGCATATGTTAAGCCGCGTATCGGGGAGAACCGCTTCGGCGGGGAAGCTGTCACTTACGAGGGTGTGGGAAGTACGAAGAAATGGGAACGGCTCGAAAGTTACGGTCCGAAGTTCGTGGAAAACATCGTCCAGGCAACCTCGCGCGACATCCTGATGAATTCCATGAAGACGCTAAGGCACTGCAGCATTGTGGCTCATGTGCATGACGAGATCATCATAGAGGCAGATCCGGCGGTTTCGCTTGATGCGGTATGCGAACAGATGGGAAGAGTGCCGTCATGGGCTTCGGGACTGATCCTCAGAGCTGACGGGTACACCTGTGATTTCTATCAGAAAGATTAACTGTAAACGTCAGATTTCACCTTCTGCCGGGGCTACCCTGTAGGAGGTGTTTTTTTATGAATATCACACAGGTTGACGGAAATATCGTGACGGAGAGACTCCCTGTCCCGACAGAAGCTGAGATGCAGAACGAATATGACTACATTCTTGCGGAGAAACTCACCGGAAAGCTTCTTGAAAAAGGACTTGTTTCAAAGGATGAGCACGATGAAATCATGCGGAAAAACAGGGAAACTTTCAAGCCGTTTATTAGTAGAATCTCCGCATAAATGACTTGCTATATTCCCGCAGTAGAGTGATGTATATGATACTCAAAGTCAGGGAGGTGAGACGATGAAAAAGATAACAAAGATTGAAGCCGCCGGAAAGCGGGAAAACAGAAAACTTCGTGTAGCCGCTTATGCCAGAGTGTCCACAGGTTCAGATGAACAGCTGATGAGCCTTGAAGCTCAGAAAGAGCATTATGAGGAGTACATCAGGGCAAATTCAAAGTGGGAGTATGCTGGGCTTTATTATGATGAGGGAATATCCGGAACGAAGATGGCAAGACGCGAAGGACTGCTCCGGATGCTTGCTGACTGCGAAGCCGGGAAGATTGACTACATCATTGTGAAGTCCATCAGCCGGTTCTCAAGAAACACGCTTGAAAGTGTGGAGACGGTCAGAAAACTCTGTGGGATGGGCATCTATATTTACTTCGAGAAGGAGAATATCGATACCGGAAAGATGGAGGGAGAACTGCTTCTTTCCATCCTTTCGGGTCTTGCTGAAAACGAGTCGAGATCCACATCGCAGAATGTGGTCTGGGGGATTCAGAAGCGCTTTGCAGAAGGAACTTTCAAGCTTTCCTCCGTACCGTACGGATACACACTTAAGGACGGAGAACTGTTCATAAATGAACCGGAAGCTGAGATTATCAGATGGATATTTGACGGGGTGCTTTCAGGAAACTCAACAACGAAGCTGGCAACGGCACTTACGAAAAAAGGTGTTCTACCGGCGCGAGGCAAGAAGTGGTATGCATCGACCATAAGACAGATGATCAGAAACGAAAAATACGTCGGTGATGTTCTTTTGCAGAAAACCTACACCGATGACAGTTTCAACCGGCACATGAATAACGGAGAACGCAACCGGTACCTGATAGCGGATCATCATGATCCGATAGTAAGCAGGGAGGTTTTCAAGGCGGCAAATGCAGTAATCGATGCAAATGCAGCCGAGAAGAACATCGTAAAAGGAACCGGAGTCTACAGCAGACGCTATATTCTTTCCGGACGGATTATCTGCGGTGAGTGCGGCGGAAAATGGAAACGCAGGATCATCAACGGTGCGCCTCATTACGTATGCGGGAAGCACATCGATGATAAGGAGGCCTGCGGGCAGCTTGCCATAAGGGCGGTATCGCTTGAGGCAGCATTCACAACTATGATGAACAAACTGACTTTTGCGAGGAAGGAAATTCTTCTTCCGCTTCAGGGAAGCTTAACCCTTTCGGGAGACGAAGATACTCTTGAACGGATCATCAGACTTGATGAAGAACTTTCCGGTATCACGGAGAGAAAGCAGCGTGTGAACAGCTTTTACAGCAAAGGACTTCTTGATGCGGCGGTTTATGCAGAGGAGACGGACAGCATCCTGAAGATGGAACAGGAACTGATCACCGAACGGGAAGCGCTTACAAAGGATACAGAGGGCGGGACGGAAAGAAAGAAGGCACTGACCTTGCTTCTTAAGTACACACAGAAGGGAATCATGCAGACGGAATACCGCGAGGAACTTCTCGATGAGCATGTTGACCGCGTTATCATCTACAGCAGGACGGAAGCCGGATTTGTCATGAAATGCGGACCGGAGTTCCGGGAAAGGATGGAATAATGGAACATACACCATACGGATACAGAGTGGAGAACGGGAAAGCCGTAATCAACGAGGCTGAGGCTGAGCAGGTGAGAACACTTTACGCGGGATACCTTCTCGGACTTTCTCTGAAGGCTGCGGCAGACCTTGCCGGAATAAAGGCAATGCACTGCCAGGCAAAGCGTATTATGCAGAACAGAAAGTACCTCGGAACGGAAGTCTACCCGCAGCTGATTGATGAGGAAACCTTCAATGCGGCACAGGAGGAACGGCTCCGCAGGGAAAAAGCTCTCGGACGTGATAACAGAGCGAAGAAGATTAAGCCGGTTCCAAAGATTCTTACGGAGTTTACGCTCGGGAATGTTACAAAGAAGTATGTGCATCCTGTCAAACAGGCTGAATATGCATATGGGAGAATAAAGGAGGCGAAGAGATGAGTTCACTTGCCCAGAACGTGACGGTCATTCCGGCAAGGAAAAAGGTCGGAACACAGGCACCGTCGGCAGCAGTACAGAAAACAAGGGTGGCAGCCTACTGCCGCGTATCGACGGAATATGAGGAACAGGAATCAAGCTACGAGATGCAGGTCGACCATTATACAACATTTATCAACGCCAATCCGGCGTGGGAGTTTGCCGGAGTGTATGCGGATGACGGAATCTCCGGAACGAACACCAGAAAGCGTGACGAGTTCAACCGCATGATTGAGGACTGCAAGGCCGGAAAGATTGACCGGATTCTTACGAAATCAATCAGCCGTTTTTCAAGGAACACCGTGGACTGCCTTAAGTACACAAGAGAACTTAAGGCAATGAACATAGCGGTATTCTTCGAAAAGGAGAACATAGACACGCTTGATGCGAAGGGCGAGGTGCTGATGACAATTATGGCAGCCCTTGCCCAGCAGGAATCGGAGTCACTTTCCGCAAATGTCCGCCTTGGTATCCAGTACCGGAACCAGAAAGGAAAGGTTCAGGTTAATCACAACCGCTTTCTTGGGTATACAAAGGACGAGGACGGAAAACTCGTTATTGTTCCAGAAGAGGCAGAAATCGTAAGAAGGATCTACACGGAATACCTTGAAGGAAAAAGCCTTCTTACCATCCGCCGGGGACTTGAAGCGGACGGAATCAGGAACGGGGCCGGAAACCTGCGCTGGCATGAGTCGAACCTCAAGCAGATCCTCACGAATGAAAAGTATATTGGGGATGCGCTTCTGCAGAAAACCTACACGGTCAGTATCCTCGAAAAGAAACGCGAGAAGAACAATGGCGTCCTGCCGAAGTATTATGTAGAGGGCTGTCACGAAGCCATTATCGACAAGACGGTGTTCCTGAAGGTCAGAGAGGAAATGACCAGGAGGGCAAACCTTAGCACTGGAGACAAGAAACGAGTCTACAGCGGAAAGTATGCGCTTTCAAGCATCGTGTACTGTTCACATTGCGGAGACATCTACCGCAGGATCAAATGGAACAACCGGGGTTGCAAATCCACGGTATGGAGATGCGTAAGCCGCGTTGAAGCTGGGGGACCGGAATGCACCGCAAGAACCGTGAAAGAGGAAGACCTTCAGGCAGCGGTTGTTGAAGCAGTCAATAAAGCATATGCCGGGCGGGAAGGCTTCATGGAGATGTTGCTTGCTAACATCGAATCGGTTATAAGCGGCGGAATCGAAGACCGGCTTAAGGATGTCAGCGAACGGGTCCGTACAAAACAAGCAGAGCTTCTGGAAGCCGGACGGGATGAAGAGACGGTAAAGCAGATCAGTGAAGAAATCACAGTCCTTCAGGACGAACGGCAGGATATCCTGACTGAATCGGCGCTTAAGCAGGATTACAGGGAACGCATGGAGGACATGGTTGCCTTCCTGAACGGGCAGACTGAAGCGGTGACGGAATATTCCGAAATCCTTACCAGAAGATTGATTGAGAAGATAACGGTTTATGATGAAACGATGACGGTCGAATTCAAATCCGGACTGGAGATTGACATCGAAGCATAAAAATGACTGATTACTTGGCATTCCCTGTGAAATTTTGCGGGGAGTGCCTTTTTTGTTGTAGATTTTCCCTCAAAACAGATGTATAATTAGTTGTACTATTTGTGAAACAAATTACCAGCGAGGAAAAGAGTATGGTAAAGAACAATATTGAAGTTGATGTTAAAGTAAAATGCATAGAGAACGGAACAACGCAAGCACAGCTCGCAGAGGACATCGGAACAACGAGATCCTATGTGAACCGTATCATCAAAGGCGAGAATGGCGTAGTGAATAAGACCTTTGTGCAGATGATGGAAGGGCTTGGGTATGATATTGAAATAAATTATGTGAAAAGAGAGAGGAATGCACAATGACGGTAAACGAAGAGCAGGCACTGAAAGACTTTTTGCTGGATATCGATTGCCTCAGGCGGCTTGATGACTGGACAGATGATTTTAATCTTTTTGATGTCTTGAAAATCACAAATGCCGAGATCCGTCACAGCAACATTCTCGGATGGTTCTTTGACCCTAATGAAAATCACGGTATGGGTGATAGATTTATCAAGACTTTTGCGACTAAAGTGGCTGGTCGGTGCAACCCGGAAAGATATGACGCTTTTCAGATGTTGCTGCAGGATTTCTTCTCATATCAGGTGTACAGAGAATCGAACCATATGGATATTGTGCTCGTTTCCAAAACAGAAAAAACGGCATATATTATTGAAAACAAGGTTTGGTCCGGAGAATCATCTCATCAGTTGAAGGATTATTTAGATAAGAGTAAGACCGAGTATAAAGATTGCAATCAGGTATTCTACATTTTCCTAACTCCTGACGGACGCAAGGCAAGTGATCCTGATAACTGGATATCATTCTCCTATGAAGAGATTATCGAGTGTCTCGAAAGCGCAGTCAATGGAATCAATCTTAAAGACGAAGTGCTGCTTGTTGTTAAAAACTATACTGATACGGTGAGGAAAAGCATTATGAAGGAAAAGGATGAGAAGCTGGTAAGCATATGCAACGAAATCTATAACAAGCATCGCACAGCTTTAAGATTAATTTTTGAAAATGTTAGCATAGACAGTTCTGTAGAATCAGAAATAATACGTAGCACATTACAGGAACTTGAGGAAGATAGTCAGATCCTTTACAAGGGGAGTAACAAGTGGCAGTTCTTTACCGAGCAAATGGATAAATTTCTTCCGGAACTCGATAGTAGCAATAGTTCATGGGGGACCAACTGGGTATATTACTATTGGTTCACAAAACCATCAGACGATAAGTTGAGAATCTATTTTGAAATTGGTGGATGGAATTTGACGGATGATCTTTCTTCTCATACAGATGCCCTTATCAGAGCTGCTGGGAAGAATAAGAGAGACGGCTATCAGTATATGAGGCTGTATCGTAAAGATGAGAAGCTGAGTGAAAACAATTATGAGGAAAGTTTGCGCGAAGCTGTAAAATCTTTGGTGAAAGCAGCACTTGCAAATGAAACGAAACTTCTGGCGAAGGCTGAAGAACTTTTAAGTGAGGACTCCTCAAAATCTTCGGATTGAATTGAATCTCGCGATATAAAACAGGAATGCGTATCTTATACTTGCATATGTTTCGAGTAGACAGACGAAACGGGTCTATGTATTTGAAAGGGCAGTCAAATGGATGTATCAAAAGAAAAATGGGGATACTTAAGGGAAACGAAGGAGCTGGCGGAGAGAGCGGGGAGAGACGCAGACACAGGATTGCATAGAACCGGGCTTGAGGAGTACCTTGCAGTTATCTTTCCGGGCACTACGGATTGGATTCATGATAAAACCATAAGTAATCTTCCGGAAGGTATTAAGTCAAGAAAAAGACCTGATTATCGAAGTGAATCACTGAAGATGATCGTTGAGTTTGATGGAACGCCTCACTATGACAGCCCGCAGAAAATACGAGACGATGAAATGGCTACAGAGTTTTATGAGAGTCTTGGATATAAGGTTGTGAGGATTCCGTTCTTTATTCAGCTTACTAATAAAGTTGTTAAGCAGCTGTTCGGTGTTGATGTGGAAGAACCGCTTTTTAATGAATCAATCCCTTCGATGGGTCCGAAAGGAATAAATCCGGCAAGCATCTGCGGAGCAGGTATTATGCGTATGGCTAAGGAATTTAGAAAGTTCCCAGAACAGTATGCGGTCAATCTGGAATATCTGAAGGCAGCTAACGATGAGTATTTAACCGGGGCAGAACTGCTTGAAACCATGTATAACAAGGAGAAGTAAGTATTGATGTGTTCCCGCAAACGAGTAGTTTTCTCGATATGTTCCCGTAAACGCAAAATGGCTTGGATATGTTTCCGTAAACGAGAACGGTCGAGACAAGGGACAAAAACATCAATCTCATTGCCCCAACACAGCGCGCAGCGGCGGCGGAATATATGTACAGTCGCTGGCGGCAAGCATCAGCGGCGGAACGATTTCCGGCAACAAGGCCGGATTCATGGGCGGCGGAATATACGGAGGACTCGGTGCCAAGCCGAATCTGAAGCTTTCCAACATGGCTGTTTACAGCAATACCGCATCGTCTATGGGCGGCGGCCTGTACTCATGTCCGACAGGACGTATATATCTTTACGGCAAGAACGGCGGAGCCGTTTTCGGCAACAAGAGTGATACAGTCGGCGATGATATCAGTGCCGAAAGAACGATGTATAAGAGCGATGCGACTACGAGTTATACTACACTTTCAAACAGTATGCTCGGCGGCGGCATAGTGCATTACTACAACGACGGAGTGCCGGTGATGAGCACGACAGTAAACAATGTCGATAATTATTCACCGACGGGCGCGAGATATAACGCGCTTGATCCGGGAGATGAAGTGACTCCGAATGAAAGTACAACTCCGTATCTGCTGAAAGCTGTTGCAACGAAAGATGCAGAGAAGATGGCAGAGGATGCGGCGTCGCTGAAAATCACCAACAACAGCGCAGGTTACGGCGGCGGCATCGCTACTAACGCGAGCCTGACTATAGGCGAAAAGGATAAGGTCTGGAACCTTAATGTAAGTAAAACCTGGTCAGGCAATAAGGCAAAACCTGCTTCTGTGACAGTTGATCTTATCTACGGAGGCAAAGTCATTGATACGCTGAAACTGTCTGCGAAAAACAACTGGAAGGGAACTTTCAAGAACCTTGCGGAAGTTATGAAGGGCAAAGTCAGCATAAGCGAAGAGAGTGTTTCGGGCTGGACAGCATCTGTCGGCGGGATCACTGCTGAAAAAGACGGCACAGACCAGTCGGTAACGATCACAAATACAGAATCCGTTACGCCTCCGACACCGACGCCGACGGCGGGAACGATAACGGTAACCAAAAAGACTTTGAATCAGAGCGGCCAGGCCGTAAAAGTCAGCGGCACGTTCTATATTACATTGTTCAGCGATGAGAAATGCACCAAGATCGTCGGGCAGACGCAGTCGGTCGCAGTCAGGGACGGTGTGCCGGGAACGGCGACATTCACAGGTCTGGCGACGGGAAAATACTATGCGGCGGAGACAAACGCCGACGGCACGAAGCTGATAACTGAACCGGCAGCAGCCGGGAAATATGTCGGCTACGATGTGACGGGCAACGGTACGGCGGTGACGCTTTCGGCGGAAAATCCGTCGGGAACGGCAGTAATAACGAATGTTTATTCGCCGGCGGGACATAAAACTCCAAAAACGCCGACGAACCCTAAGACTCCGACAACGCCGACTACACCGACCACGCCTGCGTCGGGCACGTCTCAGACGGGCGATAACTTCAACGTCGGACTCTGGACGCTTCTGGCGGTTCTCGGACTGACAGGGATCACGGTTCCTGTATGGTTCAGAAGAAAGCGCGGCTGAGCAGCCGGGCAGCTAAATTTGATAGATAGCATATTAATATGCTTTTCTATAACCCTATAACCCTAAAACCCTAATAACAAGAAAAAGCTCCCCGTTCTGGGGAGTTTTTTCTTTTAGGGTTTTAGGGTTAGGGTTTATCACATATACTTGTTACAGTACATATTTAAGATGATTATACATATCAGTTTCCGTTTGTGGGCGAATTGGTACAAACAGTATCTGTCCTGTCACGAACAACATTTCACAAATGAGCTGCTCCTTACGTGCTGTTCGTACCATTTAAATTACGTAATATTACATCATCGTCTAAAAATCGCCTTAAGCAATTAATATGCAGTTAAGATATTATTGATAGTGCGGTACGCAGAAATAATTGCGGAGGTCAAAGAGATGAAACTGAAAAATATCATGTTTACGCTGGCAACAAATGAAGTTGTATCAGTAGACGGTATGTACATAGGTGATTTTTACATGGCAGATATGCATCGTGTTCTCACCAGAGAAAACAATCAGATAGTCGACAAGCTGATGGTCGGGGAAGTCTACATTGAAATAAGCAGAAGCGCCGACGGCGATTTTAATGCGCTGAACGACAACAGCCGCGGCACTACGCAGTTTGCCAGACTGACTGCAGATAAAGACATAGCCATGATACAGTTCTCCCTGGAACATCCCGTGGCCGGAATGCGCGAATATACCTGCTATCCCGTCTGGAACGGCAAAGGTTCCTGCAACGCGAATCAGACCTGCGTGATAAGCTCGCTCGGTCATCTCTATATAGCTGTCGGAGGCGATGATTTCCGCAGCGCCGCCGTCGACCCGGAAAAAATAAATGACAAGGCGGCGATCAAAAAGAAATTCAAGGATTACCGGATCAAATAACCGCTCAAGGCAACAGTCAAATAAAAAACAGTATCACAGAGCTGCTGCGCACGGTGAAAAATCACTGTGCGCGGCAGCCCTTTTTTGCTAACAGAAAAATTGTCGTTGGTGGATGCTGATGTGCATTATGTTCCAGAATGCAGCTCAAAAACTGAGAGGCTGATAAAGTGAAATCGATATTGTTGTGAAAAAAAGAAAGGGATGATCTTGGATGTATGTTTGTAAGGTAAGAAAAGCGATCGCCATGCTGGCTGCGGTCGTAATGGTGTTTGTAATGAGCGCCGGATACTGCGGTACTGTGTCTTATGCGGCGGCGCAGACGGCGCAGTCCAACAAAGTGTATATTACGGCGGCGAATCCGTATCCGCTGCGGTGCGCTTCAAAACAGGGGTACGAGTTCAATGAAACTCAGAATCCCGTTTTTTCGGGCTATACAGCTTTTACCAAAGAAAGTCTTCTGACAGCGGCGAAATATCAGTCGTTCGACGCTGACGGCGCCGTGATCCCCAACAGCGAAGTTACGGTAGATGAAACAGCGCTGAAGGAGCTGAACGCGGCCATAGCTTTGAAATATGCGTATTTTGAAAATAATAATATCACCTCGCAGGATTTTCCGATAAAGATCACATCGCCGAACGACGTCGTGAAGACGTTCACGGTCCGCATAATGCGCGGCGGAGATGTAGCTGTTTACCAGACCGCTGTACCGAAATTAAAGACAAGCAGCTGCAGATATGATATCGCAAACGGACCGCTGACCTGGGATCAGCTGAAAGCTTCAGACATGGGAAATGTATACGGCTACTATCCTGAAAAGCCGAATAATACGTGGTATAAAACGCATGTGCCGGATACCATCGGAGTCGAGAAATATATCGATGAACTAAATGCAGCCATCGAGGCGGGAAAAACGGGAGATTACACTGTATATGCGCTCTGGGCACCTTCAGACAATAACTTTTATGATGTTGCGCCGTTCACAGTTACCTTATATAAAAGCATTTTCACGGTTTCGTTCGATTCGCAGGGCGGATCTGCAGTGGGGCCGATAAAGGATGTTAAGACTGGAAGCACAATAACGAGGCCTGCGGATCCGACCTACAGAGGCTTCATATTTGACGGCTGGTATACCGAACCGACCGGCGGAGTGAAATACGATTTCAGCACTCCGGTAACGGCTGATCTGACTTTATATGCTCACTGGGCGGCGAATACGGTGACACCGGCGGAGAGTTACAGGATCACTACATCATCGTCTGCGAACGGGACCATCGATCCGTCCTGCACGGTCGGCAAAGGCGGCACTAAGACGATAAATTACAAGGCCAATGACGGGTATAAACTCACGGGACTGACTGTCGACGGAGCGGCCGTGGATATCACGCGTTATCCGGACAGCTACACATTCACGAATATTACTGCAGACCACAGCATCACGGCGTCATACGCTAAGGAGGGGGCTTCTCCGGCAGCGGCGGAGCGTCCGTTCATCATGCTGAAAACCATTGATAAAGGAACGACTATGAACCTGTCGTGGATAAGAACAAAAGGCGCGACGAAGTACATCATCTACGGTAATTACTGCAGCAATAAGACACATCAGTACAGATACAAAAAAATCAAGACGATCAGCAGCGGGGATATTACTAAATACAGGATCAGCGGCAGAGTGCGCGGATACAATTACAAATACCGGGTGACTGCGTATCAGGGAAGCAGGAAACTCTGCACCAGCAATACGACGCACACGGCATGCGGATCGCATCTCGGATATTTCAATGCAGTCAGAGTATACGCCGATAAAACTAAAGTCAGCGTGACTGCGGGGCATACTGTCAAAGTGACCGGGAAAGTCACGACTTACAGCGGACGCGCGATGCTGTATAAAACGCACTGCGCGAAGGTGAGATACCTGAGCAGGAATACCGACATTGCGGCGGTAACGTCCAGAGGCGTCATCAGGGGCGTGTCGGCGGGCACAACAACTGTGTACGTATATTCTCCGAACGGGATCAGAAAGGCGGTCAAAGTAACAGTCAAATAAAAAACAGTATCACAGAGCTGCTGCGCACGGTGAAGAAAAATCATCGGCGCGGCAGTTTTTTTTGCGCGGATGTCCGCAATGAATACAGTATGGAGTCGGTCTATTTGATCCCGCGGATATTTTCTTTGTATGTCCTGCCGATCGGGATCAGGTCTCCGGATGTGAGCATTATCGTGCTGCCGGAAATGCATTTGATGTAATCTTTCTGCACCAGATAGTCGCGGTGGACTCTGAGGAAGCCTCTGACAGAGAAAATCTCCTCGATCCGTCTCATGGGTGAATAGAAAGAAAAGTGCTCCATTCCGTCTTTTACGGCGAAATGAACGGTGGTCTCTTTGCGAAGCACATCGAAGTAATGTATGCTGGATATCGGGACGATGATATTCGTGCCGGAGCGTGTGAATATTACGGATTCATCAGACTCATCCCGGCAGGATTCAATACATTTACGCAGAGTCGCGGCGAAACGTTCCGGGGTGTAGCGGCCTTTGACCAGATAATCAACGGCGCCTACGGAAAAGGCTTCGTCCCAATGGTCGGGAACTTCCGTATGAAAAATTACTCGGCAGCGGGGATTGACTTCGTGCAGGCGCCTGGCGATCTCGATGCCGTCTGTTGCTGACATGGTGATCTCCAGATATGCAATGTCGGCGGAAAAATTTCCGCGCTGGATCTCATGCAGCAATTCTGCCGCATCGTCGTACATGGTGACTTCGAAATCCAGGGAAATGCCGCGTGTATGCTCAATGATTTTGTCATGGCAATCCACGAGCTGGCGCTTATCCTCACCGCAAATTATGATTTTCATTACATATCACCTCATCTCTCCTGTCTCCTGTTCCTCGGGGCTTAAATAACGCTCAACATTCTAGCACAAAAGTGCATAAGAATTTTGCATATCACAATTCGTATGGATATTCGAAATATGTGTACTGAAATATGTAAGCATCATTTTACATGGAAATGAGTATTTATTATATAATTAATTCTATAGCATTAAATATTATTAGCGGGGCGGTGGAATGCAGGACATAACTGAAAAAATCACGAATGTATTTCCGGCAGAAATGTCGGATCCATTATTTGGTATAGCCGAAGAATTCAATGTACGCGTTTGCGGAGAAGGCTATATGGATGTCGATATCGTCAATTCACTGCAGAGCTTCATAAGCTCTCGTTTTTTGCTTGTGCGTTTCTGCGGAACGGAAGCGGATGTGCAGCATAATGATCAGTCATACCACTGCGGCGACAATACAATGTTCATGTTTGCGCCGTTTACGCATTATACGGTATCGTTCTCCAACCATGCAGAAAAAAGCTGCATATATGTAAGCTTTGAGATCACTCCGCATGTAAGGCGCGGATGGCTGAAAGATATGATCCTGTCGAACGGAGTCGGGTATCTCAGCGATGAATATTTCATAAAAATCGGAGCGGGACTGGATGGTTTATTAAAGCCGGAATGCCGGTATCAGTACGGGCACAGTGCAACCGTGGGCCTGTATATTTCACTGCTGATAATAAGAATAATCAAATATCAGGTCGCTGATTCTGAAGGGGAAATGATTCATTATGAAGAGAATGATTCGGTCCGGATAATCAATGACGCCATAGATTATGTCGACGGCCATCTTGCGGAACGCATAGATGTAAAAAAAATCGCCGGGCATATCGGAGTCAGCGAATCAGCGCTATACAAAACGTTCAGAAAGGTAACACAGGTCGCGCCTTCAACATATTTTACACGCTTTAAAATGCGCAAAGCCTGTGAGATGCTCAAGCACAATGAGCCGGTCAAAAAAATAGCTGTCAATCTGGGGTATTCATCCGCGTCGCATTTCTGCAGCACCTTCAAAAATGTATTCGGATATTCAACTGCATCCTATAAAAAAATATATAAAAACGACTGACAGTCTGCCGCCTGCCCACAGAGACAGACCGTTTGCCGGCAGATGAAAAAGCGCCGCAGCCGGTCAGGGCTGCAGCGCATATCAGAGAGATCTGATTTTTTTATTTTACTGTCAGCGTGGCTTCATCTGTCTGAGAATTGCCGTCGCTGTCTGTTATGGTAAGTTTATATGTGTAACCGTTATACATCGTATATGCGGTGCCGAACACGGCCTGACCTGTCCAGGAACCTGAAGGCGCTGAAGCAGGTCCGATGATGTTTAACGGAGTGACCGTTCCGCTGTATGTGCCGCCGGCAGGCTTGCGCTGCCACGAATATTTGAACGGATATTTGCCGCCGCTGGCACTGAAGCTGAATACATAATTGCTTCCCGATGTGGCTGAGGCGTTGTTCAGGCCAAGTGCGATGCCGTATTTGATCCAGGCCGCATTCGATATTGTCGAGCCTCTGGAATTGGAGACGATGCATCTGAACTTAGTCCCGTAAGGGAATATGCTGTCTTTGCACGGCACCGTGAGTTTGGCGGACGTCACGCCCGCACACTGGCTGCCCGGAGCAGCTGACGCTGTGAGATCGGTCCATGCGCCGGTGCCGGACAGGCTGTATTGCCAGCTGTAGGAAATGCCGTCTGCAGCAGTGACTGAAAAACTGGCATTGTTGTAAACAAGCGATGTTTTGTTGCTATAAGGCTGAGTTGTGATCACCGGTGCTGCAGCCGGGCTGATAACGGTCAGGACAGCATCTTCAGAAACCTGGAAGCCGTATGTATCGTTGTGCACGACGCAGGAATAATCTCCGCGGTTGGACGGAGTGACCGACGTTATCGAATATGATGCACCCGTGGCTCCGGCTATCGCATTCCCGTTAAAGAACCATTGATACGTTGATCCCGGTCTGGCGGTAATGCTGAAGGCCGCGTTTTCGCCTTCTTTGACGGTTACGTCCTTAGGCTGTTCCGTGATCGAGTCAGGCAGCGTCTGAAATTGTCTGACAGCGGAATATTTGCCTTTCTTCGTTCCATTGAATGCTCTCACGCGGACGGCATAAAGGGTGTAAATGTCGAGCCCGTACAAGGTGCAGGAAGTCCCGCTGACGATCTTGGTTTCCTGAGACTCCCACCCGCTGCCATCCTTGTCTATATAATAGTAGACCTTATACTTGCGGGCGTATTTTGCCTTCTTCCATTTGACTTTGGCAGTCGTCGATGTGATATTCATCGCCGTCACGCCTTTGACCTTAGCCGGCGTACGCGAATACGCCGAGGCTGAAACAGGCATAAATGCCAGTACGATCATCACACATAAAATGACCGCCGGCACAATGCCGCATCTTCTTTTTCTCATACTTCTCATAGATATCACCTCAGTAATATCATACTACGCAGAGCCGTCGATTAAATCAGACCAAAGGTCAGAAAACGAGCCGTCAAAATAGCCGTATGTCCAGGGCCCCGTGCGCCGTCAGACGTCATTCATCCAGGGCATCCAGCTGCTCTTCCACGAGTTTGATGCGTTTCGGCACCGGGTGCTCGATTATTTTTCCGCGTACGGTGATCATTTTGAGATCGCGCAGCGCGCGGAGATCTTCGAGCGGATTTTTCACTGTAACGATCATGTCCGCCGCTTTTCCCGGCTCGATCGTACCGGTAATGTTTTCTATCCCGGCCAGTTCGGCGTTGCGTTTTGTTGCCGTGTAAAGCGCGAATTTATTGCTTACCCCAACGAAGCGGTGGAAGCAGACAAGCTCCCGCCACATATTGTACTGCGGAGTGAACGGGCAGCCGGCATCAGTGCCGAGTCCGACCGGGATGCCGTTCGCGAGGCATTGCTTAGAGCAGTCGATGATGCCCCGGAAAACAACTCCGCCGTTGTAGAACTCGAGGTCGTTGACATGCGTGACTTCTCTGTCGCAGAGAGCGTAAGGGAGCGCCGGAGACAGGGTGGTGATAAGGAAGGCATTCTTCTCTTTGAAGAGGCCGATGATTTCCTCATCCGGTTCAGCTCCGTGTTCGATGCTGTCGACGCCGTTGGCCAGAGCTGCTCTGACGCCCTCAGGACTTTCGACATGTGCGGCAACATAAAGACCGCGTTCATGCGCGGCTGTGCAGGCCGCTTCTATTTCTGCCGGCGTCATTTTCATTTCGCCCGGTTCGCCTTTTTTCTTCGCGTCGAGCACGCCGCCGGTGATCATGAGCTTGATAAAATCGACTCCGTGATCCGCCAGATCCTTTACGTAAAGTGCTGCTTCCTCCGGATCGTGAGCTTCGTATGCGAGCGAACCCGCCATGTGGCCGCCGGGCACGGATACCGCCATATCGGCGGACAGAAGTCTCGGCCCGACGATTTTGCCGGCAGCGATCCTGTCGCGTATCTGCGAGTCGACATGCTGAACACCGCCGACCGCACGGACGGTCGTACACCCGCCGAGCAGCTGCTGCTTCGCGGAACCTTCGCAAATCTGCCGGAGGACCGCGTACGTGAGTTTATTACTGGTAAGAGTCTTCACTAGTTTGGCGGCGTCGGTCTGTTTCTTCTGCGGTTTTCCGGAAGCGGGGAGATGAGCGTGCATGTTGATCAGCCCCGGCATGATATAATTGCCGGCCAGATCCACGAGCTCATAGCCTTCGAGATTTTCATTCTCGTCTGTGATTTTTTCGATTTTTTCTCCGTCTGTAAAAATGATCTTATCCGTCTGCGGTTCCATATCCTCGGAACCATCCAGAATAATGCCATGGATATATGCGTATTTCATAATAAGCGCTCCTTTCGCAACGTTCTTTGTTCCCTCTCCGATATGTGTTTATAAATGTTGAGATCAAGGGGCCGGTTCAGTCACCGTGACCGTGCATTTTTCCGACTTTTTCCCGTTGTGCGCAATGCACCAGATCTTTGCCGTGCCGGCAGCTTTTGCAGTAACAGTTCCATTGCTGCTGACCGCTGCGACTTTTCTGTTGGAACTCTTCCAGCGTTTATAAGACGAAACGATATTGGAGGACGGCGCGAGCGATGCGCTCAGTTTTTCCGTCTGGCCGGCTGTCATTGCCAGTGACGTTTTGCTGATCGTGACCGTGCTGACGTTTTTTCTGTGCGACAGCGATGTGCGCGCCGAGACCCAGAAACTCGATTTCTTCACGCTTCCCCTGAAAGCCTGGATGCGGTAAATATGTGTTTCATTGTGGCAGGTGCCTTCGATCTTCGCGCCGTAAACATCTGCCGGGAATGTATATTTATTGTACCACTTGCCGCCGAGCTTGACCTGCAGTATATAACCGCCCGCATGTCTGACGCTGCTCCATTTGATGATGAAGCCACGCGCGCCGCTCGGTCTGATGCTGACCGCTGCGGGTGCAGTAATGCCCGCCTTCGCCGCGGCATTGCCCGGCTGCGTGACAGCAGCCGCCGACGCCGTACACGGCATGAACATTACTGCGGCAGCCAGCGCCAGCGCGCAGATGAGCACCGGACGAACGATATTTTTTCTTATCCTGTAAAACATTATCTCTGATCCTTCCATGTTGCTTTGCATTAAGTCTGCATCTATTATACCACCGCTGAAAATATAATCATACACTGACGCCTGCTGCTGATATATAATAAAAGCAGAAAACAGGGCGGCTGATGACCGCTTGGCAGAATGAGAGGAAGGCATATGAAAACAGGCGGAATGATAAAAAAAGTCGGGAGGGCTCCGGGTCGTCTCGTGCTGCCGGTACTGCTGGCAGCGTTGATAGCGATTTTCATGTGTACGGCGGTATTGTCGGGAAGCGATGCGTACGCAATGTCGAGACCCGGCAAAGTCAGAGGCATTACTGCTTCCGTACAGTCCGACACATACATTGCCGTGACATGGCAGAAAGCTGCACACGCAGGCGGCTACATAGTTTACCGTGCATCGGCGGGCGGATATAAGAGAGTCAAAAAGCTGACTTCCGGGAAAAGCACACGGTTTGATGATGCGAGCCTGAAAGCGGACACGCAGTATTCGTATTATGTGAAAGCGTACCGGCGGTCGGACGGCCGGACTGTTTACGGCAGACCTTCGCAGAAAGTGAAGTCTGTTACCGATGCCGGAGATCCAACCTGTGAAGAATCGATTTACAAAGATCGTGCGGACAGCGACGGCTTCTGCACTATCGACGGCGTGCTGTATGCATATATAGGGACGGCGGAAAGTGTTACGGTCCCGGACAATGTCAGAGAGATCGCATCTGATGCTTTTTCGGGGGATCTCGAGGAAGGTCATGAGCACGGGAAAAATCTCAGGGAAGTAATTATTCCCGGCAGTGTAAAGAAGATCGACGGCCGCGCGTTCGCGTTCACCAACGCCGACGTGATCGAGATCCGTGAGGGCGTGGAGCAGATAGGCAATGCGGCCTTTATGGACAGTTATATTAATAAAATAAGTTTTCCGGCATCGCTCACGAAGATCGGCTGGGGGATCATGGAGACTGAAGAAGGGCTGGAAGGAACAGAAATATATGTCGTTAAGGGTTCTGCAATATATAAATATTTCAAACGCAGTATGCCGTACGGCGACGCGACGCTGAAATTCTGACAAAGTCACTGCTGAAGTGCTATAATATTTGCAGGGAGGAGATATTATGAAAAGATATTTGAAAATAATAATGGCAGCGGCGATGTCCGTCTGCCTGGCTGCAGTTTTTACGGCTGTACCGGCAAATGCGGCTTCGCCGATGGCGTGTTCGCAGAAGGTCAGCGCGAGCGGCTCCGGCGTGATCTGTGTTTCGTCGTACCCTTCACTGAGAACCGTGAAGCTCTATAAACGGGGCGGCGGCACCTGGAATTACAAATGCAGTAATAAAGGTACGCGTGATTCCGCGAGCGGCAGAACGTACTACGCATTCAAAGTCAGCAAAGGCAAATACAAAGTAAAAGGTTCGAGCAAAGGCAATCTGGGCAGCGCACGCTTCGTAAAATACATCCGCAGCATCGATGCTGTATATGACACGACATATTTCTGTGCCGCGCAGGTGAAAAACACCGCTCTTTACAAATTTACAGCGAAGTATGACTGTACCTGCTTCGGGATCAGCACGTACAACGGCTCTATAGCACTGCTGGATGCAAATAAGAAGACCATAAAATCGATCGGCAGTATCGAGAAATACTGCAGCAGTGAAAACAGCACGTCATTCAAGACGACAGTCGGCCAGACATACTACGCCAAACTGACGTCCAAGATGGGCAACTGCGGATATTACACCATCAGACTCGGCCGGGGATACGCGAGCGAAGCCGTGAACTAAACGGCCGCGTTCAGTGCTCCCTGTGCGCCCTGCTGACCGCGATCCATGATAATAATGATCATAAATATAACAAGGGAAAATACGCAAAGGACCTGCATCTCAGCAGGCCCTTTTGCTTTACCCTATAAATGAAATATGATAAATACCCTGTGTGTAATACTGCTTTAAGAGTATTTCCCGATTCAATTATATTATATATTTTTCTGCGCGCGGAGAGAATACCCATAGGGACAGAAAAACGGGTGACTTTTTAGACGAACGGACAATGCGGACGCGGAATGCCGTAATAGTGAGTTTCCGGGCGGTCATGCGGACTGCAGTAATGGCTGTATATATATGATTGCAGCGGCTGCAGTCGTCGATAGAGCATATCTGGCTGATCTGGAAGCGGAGAGAAACACGTCCTTCCTTGAATGAATAATCTATAAAAATAAAAATAAATAAAGTAAAATACAAAAAAGTACTTGCATTTTGTGCGCATATTCGATATACTTAGGACAATCAAAGAAACACATGAAGAACCAAGTGTATAATGATAAATCACAAACGTATATGCGGCCGAGGTGCTGCTGGGTAGTAGGAGGTATTATTAATGGAAAAGATGACAAGAACAATCAACGAGCTGCAGATGGGCAAAAAGCCGCTGAGCAAAAAGGGATTCACCCTTGTAGAAATTATCGTAGTATTAGTTATCCTGGCAATACTTGCCGCGATACTGATCCCGTCGATGGTCGGATACATCGATAAGGCCAACAGCAAGACCGCGGTTGTAGAAGCGAGATCATGCGTAATGGCAGCACAGACAGTTGTATCAGAGAATTATAAAACGGGAACAACGAGCGCGGTTGATGATACAATGTTGGCTGATATCAATAATCTTGCTGAAATGAGTGATAAATGTGGAGTATTGAAAACAACTGATATCACTCTCGATGGAGCAAAAATTGCCACACTGAAAATGACGTCTTCAAACGGTAAAGTAGTGACATATACCAGATCTACAGGGAAATATACAGTTCAGTAATAACAATATCGAGTAGTAAAAATGCGGCGGGGAGCTTTTCTCCCCGCTTTTTTCTTGCCCTGATCGTAGTGCCGTCACTGCCATCGTCCATCTGACATTGACCGGCGCCGCTGCTACGCTTTCCTGAAGCCGCCGCCTTTGTATGACAGCCAGAAGATCGGCACGGCGATCAGCTGCATTACTGCGGAGAAGATCACGAGGCCGAGCGGCGAGAAGTCATAGAGAATGCCGAGGAGCCAGCTCCCGAGGAACCAGCAGATCCCGAACGCGGTCTGGAAAATGCCGAACCCGGACGAGCGGTTCTGCTTGGGAACGATTTCTGTTACGGCGGCTTTCAGGATGGATTCCTGCGCGCCCATGCCGACGCCCCAGAGAGCCACGCCGAGGAACAGCGCCCATTTTGCGGTGAGATAAAATATGAAGAAGGCCGCGGGTGCGGACATGAGTGCGGAAAGCATCAGCACCCTGATGCCGTACTTGTCATAGAGCCAGCCGAAAAACAGCGCGGCGAAGGCATCGACAGCCATAGCGCCCGCATATATCAGCGAGACGGTGTCGGCCGGGATCAGCGCAGTCTTGATGGTGTGCATTGTGACCAGCGAAAAGTCGACGAAGCCTGCAGCGAAAAAACTGATTGCCACAATATAAAGTATGAACGAGCGGTTCATGCGGAACGCGGGTGCGGACTCATCGGCCGGAGGTTCGAAATTTTCCGGTTCCGGGTAATGCCGTTTGGCCGTGAACAGCAGGGCGATCGTGATCATTGCCGGTATTCCGAGTATGGCGAAACAAAGCACGTACGATGAATAAAGATCGCCGCCTTTTTTGATGTACAGAACGAAAAACAATATTACCGGGCCAAGAAAAGCGCCGATCTGATCGAGAAATTCCTGGATGGCGAAACTTTTGCCGGTACCGGTCTGCGATGCCGCGAACGAGATGAGAGTATCCTTTGCCGGTTTTTTGATAGCTTTGCCCATGCGCTGGATGACGATGAGTATGCACGCCCAGATCCAGCCGTTTTGCGGAACGAGGGCGAGAGCGACTATTGCCGCGCAGTCGATGATGTATCCTGCGATGGTGATTTCCCAGTAATGCTTTGAACGGTCGGTGAGGTATCCGGTCAGCAGGCGCAGCGAGTATCCGATGCATTCGCCGAGTCCGGAGATGAATCCGATGGCAGCAGCCGATGCGCCGGCCAGGCTGAGATATGCGCCTATTATGCTGGACGCTCCTTCATGTGTCATGTCTGAAAACAGACTGACGACTCCCATGAGTGCGACAAAGGCAAAGGCGCTTTTTTTAAGGTTATTTGAGTTCTTCATGCAGACATTATAGCATAGGCCGCAAGTGCCGTAATGATTATTTTGCCCGCGGACCATCGGGAGTGTTTCGGCATGAGTGTATTTTGGATAACCAGTCGGGATCAAATGCGGAAATGCGCAAAAAAGCATATGCGCTCCGACTGGATGTTTTGCCGGGGCGCATATGCGTTACTTATTCTATCAGATTTCAGATTTGCTCATTCCGGGTTAACAGCCGTGCGATCTGCAGGGATCGCGGGCTGTGTCAGATACTGATCAGTCAGGCAGGATCGCCCATACTCTTGCAGGCATTCCGTTTGCTTCCATGATTCTCGGGAATGCTACAAAGATGATAGCGCCTGTAGGAGGTACCTGGTCGAGGTTGTCCATTACTTCGATCTGGAATTTGTCCTGCGCGAGAACGTATCTTTCGCACTGGATGTCTCCTGCTGCTGCGCTGCCTACTGCTGCGTCGGTATCAAACGGTTCATGACCTACTGCAGCTACGCCTCTTTCCTCGATGAGGAATTTCAGTGTATCCATTGTCCAGCCCGGATAGTGCTCCTGGCCTGTTTCATCTGCCATGGTCATCTTGTCGCCGTCAGGCCATCTCTTGCACCAGTCTGTTCTCATTGCTACGAAGCAGCCTGCAGGGATCTTTCCGTACTTTGCCTCGAACTCTTCGATATCAGACATTTTCAGTTCATAGTCGATGTTTTCCTTTACCTTGTCGCTGACGTCAATTACAACGAGAGGCAGGCAGAGATCTTTTACTCCGAAGTCGCCTGCAGGGCGGCCGTCTCTGATGAAATGAGCCGGTGCATCGATATGTGTACCGAACTGGCCTACGAATTTCTGTGTATAGATCTTGAACTCCATGCCTTCGCACTCGCCCCAGTCGATACATGTTTTATTGAGCTCGATAGCGCCGTCAGGGAATCCGCTCCAGGCCGGGCTGTCCTGATAAAGTTCGTGCGACAGTTCAACCCAGGTATGTCCCTTAAGCTCTTCAAGTGTTTGCCATAATGTGCTCATAATTACATCTCCTTTTCTGATAAGTGATAACTATATTACTATTATAGGGCAATTCGAGATAGATGTCTGTCTCAAATATAGCTTTATACGTCGAGTGTCGGACAAGGCTTCTTGAATCCCTTTGTGATGTAGAGGAGCCACAGGAATCCGACGATCATCCAGCCAAGTCCGAACTTCAGGCAGAACGGGCTCGAGTTCACGAATATGAACAGGCAGACAGCGAAGCCGAGGAACGGGGAAACGCAGAACTTGATGAAGTTCTTGGCGCTCTTGTCTTCTGCTTTGATGTACAGCTTCCAGATAACTGCCAGGTTGACTGCCAGGAATCCGATAAGTGAACCGAATGAAGTGATCTGTGCGATGATGTTCAGTCCGAGCAGTACGCACTGGATGATGCTGACGATCATCATGAATATGATAGCAACATGCGGTACCTGCTTCTTGCTGACTTTTGCCAGAGGCTTCGGGAATATTCCGTCTGTAGCCATCGAGTAGATAACACGTGTGGATGCGATGAGGCACTCGAGGCCGCATGCGAGGCCGAATGCAACAACTATTACAGCACATTCGAAGATCTCAAGCTTGCTTCCGCCGATAGCCTGGAATATCTGCAGTACAGCACTTTCGTCCATTGTAAGTGTTCTGTAATCAGGCACACATACAGCGCACAGCCATGCCATTACTGAGAAGAGTATGCCCATGAGTACGATGGAGAGAAGTACAGCTTTACCGATCATCTTTTCAGGCTTGACTGTTTCGTCTGCCAGTGTACTGATAGCATCGAATCCTACGTAACTGAGTACAACTACCTGAGTAGCACCGAGTACTCCGTGCAGGTTGAACGGCTCATACGGATTCTTGAATCCGTTGAAGTTGATGCTGAGCTGTCCTTTGCCGACCTGTACAAATACGATAACGATGAACAGGATGATAGCAGCGACCTAGATACCGAAGAGGATCCACGATGTTGTCGATGATCCTTCGATGCCGGCCAGTGCGATGACACCTGTAACTACTGTGAAAATAACGTACCATACCCATGCAGGAATGCTCGGTGTGAGTGCGGCTACGAATGTAGCGCCTACGCAGTAGCATACTGCAGGGAGGAAGAAGTAACTGAGAAGCATGCCCCAGCCTGCCAGGAATCCCAGCGAAGGGGTCGTTGTCTGCTGAACGTATCTGTAAACAGATCCGCCCATAGGATATCTGTTCGCCATAGAAGCGTACGAGAATCCTGTAAATAACATTGCTACAAGTGCGATTGCGTAACCGAGTGCAACCATGCCCATGGCGCCTTCAACAAGAGTGCCGTACCATGCAAACGGGGCTACAGGGATCATAAAACACATGCCGTATACGGCAAGGTCTTTGGTAGTCAAGGCTCTTTTCAGCCCTAATTGTTCTTCACCCATGATTTTCTCCTTTTCCGATAAACAATAACTGGTTTAAGAATTTGAATAATGCAAAATCAGAATATTCTGTGTGTATAAATATTATGACAAAGCAATTATAACGCGAGGTAAAAATTGTGTCATAATTAAAACCGAAAATCTCAATCTGCGCGACAAGTGGTGCAAAAGGTATGCAAAATAAAAAATAATGGTTTGTTTTGCACTCCGAATATTTTTAAACACTGCGCGCGTTCATTTCGTCGAACAATTTCTGGAGATCGTCTTTATCTCCCGTATATTTGTATTTGTTCTCCGGGGCAGGGAAGGTTTCCGATTTGACTTCGCTGACATAATCACCGATCCCGCGTACCGCTTCGCCGGCAATGTCCGCATACTTCTTTGCGAATTTCGGTGTGAAGTTCTGATACATCCCGAGAGCGTCTGCTGCGAGGATCACCTGGCCGTCGCACTGGATGCCCGCGCCGATGCCGTATACCGGAATAGGCATGCGTTCATGTACGTATGCGCAGACTTCTTCCGGAACACCTTCGAGCAGTAATGTCTTGACGCCCGCTTCATAGACTGCGAAGGCATCTTCGATGATCGCGCGTGCTGTTTCGGTCGTTTTGCCCTGCGCCTTGAATCCGCCCATTGATGCGGAACTCTGCGGTGTGAGCCCGATGTGTCCCATAACTACCATGCCGGCATCTGATATAGCTCTGATTTTATCCGCTACTCTTACTCCGCCCTCAAGCTTTATGCAGTCGACATCGGCTTCTTTATAGAAGCGGACGGCATTATGTACGGCATCCTGCGTACTCTCGTGGTACGAACCGAACGGCATGTCGCCTATGAGGTAAGTGTTCGGGGCGCCTCTGCGGACGGCCTGAGTATGAGCGATACTGATGTCCATTGTTACAGGGACTGTGCCTTCATATCCGTATACTATCATGCCGACCGAGTCGCCGCACAGCAGCATATCGATCCCGGCCTGTTCTGCATATGATGCGAAACAGGCGTCATATACTACAGCCCACGCTGCTTTTTCGCCGTTTGCCTTCATGTTTACAAGATCAGTTATGGTTTTCTTCTTAGTCATTTTAGATCCACCTTTCTTTGTTACATGACAATAAGAGTTGATTCCTATTAGTTCATTGTACGAAATTTAATACATGACAAAAAGCGAATTAAATTGAGCATGGTATTGAAAATAATTTCAGATTAGTCTGACAATTAGTGTTTTAGGCGCCGGCGATGGTTGTCGGGATGTCTTTCTGGAAATACGGTATTTCATCAGGATATTTCTCGAGCACATAATCGACGACGATGTTTTTGATCCTCCGCGTGGTAGAGGTCGAAAATTCAGGGTCGCTGACAGCCAGTCCGATCAGCCTGGTCGGAGCGCTTTCGACAGGAAATACGTTGACATCGCCGGCGATATTTTCGATGACGAGTTCAGGCATGATGCTGACGCCTATGCCGCCTTCAACAAGCGCGACTATCGAGGTGTCGGAGATGATGTCATGATTGTTTTTCTGCAGAAGATGGTTGCTCTTAAGAAAGATCATCGCATCAAAATCCGAACCGGTGCCGGGAGTAATAATGCCCTGCTCGGACAGTTCGTCGATAGTAATGTATTTTGAATTCTTCGGCGTGAAGTCACGCGGCGTGATGCAGAGAAGACGGTCGCGGTACAGCGGTATAGTAATAATGCCTTTGCGTGCCGGCAGAGAGACGAATGCGAGGTCGAGAAAGCCGTCGGAGATCAGCTGCTCAAGCGGGTCGTAGCCGTTTTCGATAACGGTTATTTTGACATCTGGATAGGCGTTTCTGACAAGCCTGGCGATATCAGGCATCCAGGCGCAGCATACACTGTTGAATGCGCCTATGCGTATCTCGCCTTTCGCTTTGTTGGTATACAGATCTACTTCATGATCGAGCCTGCGGTTCGTCTCAAGGATCTGATGTATATAAGGCAGTATTTCATCGCCGAATTCCGTGGTTTCCATCCCGCTTCTTTTTCTGATGAATATCTTATTGCCCATTTCAGATTCCGATTTGTTGATCGCATGACTTATAGCGGACGGCGTAATGTTGAGCCGCAGCGCAGTCTTGTTGATACTGCCTGATTCGGACACGTCTGCTATTATCTCATAATTAAGCAAAGAAGCCATAATTACTCCTACTCTATTCTTCTCATTAAGGACTGTTAAAAGCATTATATCTAAAATCAGCCGGAAAAGCCATGACAGTAAGGAAATTTATTCAGTAATGTATTCGAATTTATTCAATAAACGCGCCGAAGCCTGCAGAATCAGCCTGTTATTCAGCTCTATAATAATGTAAGAAATAATTTCTTATCTGAATGCACAATTGTAATATGCCGGCTGTTTTGATAAAATGAACCCAAACTCAAAAGGGGAAGTTATTAACGTATATATTAAGGGAGAGCGATCTAATGAATAAAAACGATCTGGCAAAATGGGAACATGATTTGCCGTTTGCGCCGATGAGCGATCTGATATACGAATATCTGAAGGACGAAATCATCAATATCAGACTCCTGCCTAATGAAAAGATCAAGGAAAGCCAGATAGCGATGGAGCTGGGAATATCGCGTACTCCTGTGAAAAACGCCCTGGACCGGCTGATAAGCGAAGGACTTCTGGTCAAAGAAGGGCATAAGACTCCGTACGTTGCGGAAGCGAATCTGAAAGACTGCCTCGATATCTGCTATGCCAGAATGAGCATCGAGGGAGACGCGGCGTTCTACACTGCCAAGAATGCTTCTCCTAAACAGATGGAAGTCATTCAATATCTGGGGCAGAATTATAAAAAATCACTGCTTTCGGGAGAGGATCCAATGAAAGCGGCGCAGATAGACAGTAAATTCCATGCCGAGATCGTCAATGCTTCGGGCAATCCATACCTGATCGAAATGCATTCCTGCATCAGAGTGCGCTGCCTGAGAAATCGCTGTTTTGTACAGTATCTCATCGGCCCCGAAAAATCGCGTGATGAGCTTATACGCATCTCGCGGTGCCATGATGCGCTTTTGCACGCGCTGAAACACGGCCTTTCCAAAACGGCTAAAGATGAAATCAGACAGGACATAAACGGAATGGTGGAAATGTACGTGCTCCGCTGAGGCATATTCCCTGATTTTTGTTCCGATTTTCAAACAAAAATTACGTTTTTTTCATTAATGTGTTTTTTTAAGACACGTTTTTCTTGGCGTGCTATATTTAATCTGCAAGTGCAAAATCTAAATATTCAGTATATCGTACGTATAGCTTGCGCAGATCACGTCTGATCTGTGACATGAAAGGAGAACAAAATGAGTTTACAATTTGATGAGCAGTTATCCCGCCTGCAGAAACCGAACAGAAGTGAAATGACGGATGAGGAATATAAAGTCTTTGATGACAACGTAACAATGATGATGGACAACTGGGGATTCATCAACAACCTTTTCAAGGTACTTCCTCTAAACGCTTCCGAATATATCGGATTCCTCAACTTCAAAGATTCTCTTTACAATCCTGAGAAGACATTCCTCAGCGCCGCTGACAAGGAAATGATCGGACTCGTAGTATCATCAACGAACGGGTGCACATACTGCCTGACAACACACGGCGACAACCTCCGCGGATTCACAGGAGATCCTGCCTGGGTCGACAAGATCACATACAATTACCGCGCTGCGGAAATGACGGAAAAACAGAGAGCACTCTGCGACTACGCATATTTTGTTACTGCATATCCGAGAGAGATCGGACCTGAGCAGATCGAAGGCCTCAGAAAAGCCGGATTCAATGATCATGAAATACTGGAAGCAGCTTTCGTAGCAGGCTTCTTCAACTATACGAACCGCTGGGTAAGCGCAATCAGCCCTGAGCCTAACGAAGGACACTATTTCCATAACAGAGAAAAGAAATAACAAAAGCAAAGGAGACCCGAAATGGAAACTAAGTTCACTAAACTTTTTGAGAAGGGAAAGATAGGCCGCCTGCAGGTCAAGAACAGAGCGGTACAGGTCCCGATGGGTACCGACTTTGCCAATCACGACGGAACCGCGTCGATGCGCATGATCAGATATTACGAGGAACGCGCAAAGGGCGGAGTAGGTCTTATCATCAATGAATACACGGGCGTTGACAATGTAGACAGCGTACCGACAAACTATATGTACAGTCTGGCGGAAGACCGTCACATCGCTGCGGCAGAGCAGCTGACCGAGGCAGTGCACAGACACGGCGCACTGATCTTCGCTCAGCTCCATCACGGCGGCGCGACATCGAATCCTCTCCTCAGCGGCAGGACCTCGATCGCACCGAGCGATATTCCTGCTTCACCGGGGAAACCGGTACCTCGTCCGATGACCAAAGAAGATATCGAACGCGTACAGCAGAAATTTGTCGACGCGGCAGTCCGCGCGAAGAAAGCCGGATACGACGGGATAGAGCTTCACGGAGCACACTCGTACCTCATCGGCCAGTTCTTCAGCCCGTATTACAACAAGCGTACTGATGAATACGGCGGCAGCCTGGACAACAGGATGCGTTTCATCGACGAGATCATCGACAGGATCCGCGCTGAGCTCGGCCCTAACTATCCGATTTCGGTCCGTATCTGCGGAGATGAATTTACACATGATATCCCTGATACCCTCAACCTCGATGACGGTCTCGCGATCGGCAAACATCTTGAAGGCAAAGGAATAGATGTCATCAATATCAGTAACGGCAGCGGGCTCAACGGCAATGCCAACTGCGACTCGTACTCGTATACGCCTGGATGGAAAAAGCATGTCGCTAAGGCGTTCAAAGAACAGCTGAGCATCCCTGTAATAGCTACGAATACTATCAAGAATCCTGCGTTTGCTGAGCAGCTCCTTGAAGAGGGCGTCTGCGATTTCGTGGGACTCGGAAGATCACAGTTCGCTGATCCGATGTTCGTCAAGAAAGCCAGAGAAGGCAGAGAAGACGAGATCAGGACCTGCATAGGCTGCATGGTCTGCCGTGAAAGACTTCTCGTGCACAGAAACTCACTCGCCTGCGCAGTCAACCCGCGCATGGGCAGAGAATACATACTCGGCGAGCCGAAGAAGGACGGCGACGGAAGACCGGTCGCAGTCGTCGGCGGAGGACCGGGAGGAATGCAGGCAGCGCTTGTTCTCGCTGAACGCGGATTCAAAGTGACGCTGTTCGAAAAGGGCGATGTGCTCGGCGGAACGCTCAATCTGGCCGACAAACCGCCTCATAAGAATCTGATCCAGGATCTGATCAACGCTCTCACAAGACAGCTGGAAGTTGCCGGTGTGGACGTCAGGCTGAATGCGGATGCAACGCCTGAGATGGTGAAAGAGCTGTCTCCTGTAGGCGTATTCGTTGCCAGCGGAGCTGACCCGATCAGACCGAACATGCCGGGCATCGACAGCCCGAAAGTGGTTTCAGCTGAGTCCGTAGTCCGCGGTGAAGTTTCGCCTAAGGGACGCGTGGCAGTCATCGGTACAGGAATGACCGGACTGGAGACGTCGGAGATCCTGGCTGAAGCAGGCTGTGAACTCACTATGGTCGAGATGCTCGATTCAGTGGGGCCGGGGATATTCGCGGTAATACTGAATGAACTCATGGGCCGCATCAACGCGTACTCACCGAAGATACTCACGAGCCACAGACTCATGAGTATTACTGCAGACGGGATCGAACTGAAGAATCTCGAAGATTCATCGGACGTGTCGATACCTGTGGACTGCGTCGTTCTGGCTCTCGGCGTGACCCCGAGGAAGGGATTCGTGGAAAGTTTCGAAGCGGTCTTCGACAATGTATACGCGATTGGAGACGCACGCAAGGGCGGAAGGATTTACGATACGATGCTTGACGGCTACAATGCCGGCTATTCGTTCGAACCATGATCTAAGCAATAAGGAAGGAGCATTAGAATGTCAGAGTATTACGGTAAAATATCAGATTTGCCGCTCGATGAAAAAAATAACTTTATACCGAATTCCGAAAAGAGGGTCGTGTTCGGCCCTAACGGAAGATTCTGCGATGATTACGTCGTGAGATGCTTCAAGCTGCACCCGGGCTCAAAATCAGCGCTGCATCAGCATGCGTGGCCGCATGTAGTGGTTTGTCTTGGAGGCAAAGGTGTTTTCAAGATCGGCGATGAAGAGGCTTTGCTGGAGAGAGGCTCCTGGGCATTCGTTCCGGGAGATATGATGCATATTTTCTGGAATGCTTCGGAGGATTCCGACTGGGAATTCTTATGTCTCGTGCCGCCTGAGGGCGATGTCAACCCTCTGCTGGGCGGATGCTGACACACTTTTATATTAAAGAATATAGGAGGTTAATTTCATTATGGAAGTAAAAATAGTTAAAACGACTTCGCCAAAGGCCAAGCCGGATATGGCAACAGTTCCTTTTGGAACATATTTCAGCGATCATATGTTTATGATGGATTATACGACCGATAAAGGCTGGTATGATCCGCGCATCATTCCTTACGGACCGCTGGAGATCGAGCCGTGTGCTACTATCATACAGTATGCGACGGAAGTTTTCGAAGGACTGAAGGCATACCGCACACCTGAAGGCAAGATCCAGATGTTCCGTCCGGACGAGAATGCAAAGCGTATCAAGAACTCGGCTGAAAGAATGGCTCTCCCTCAGATGGATGTAGACATGATGGTCGATTTCATGAGACAGTATGTTGAGTTCGAGGCTGACTGGGTACCGTCGGATCCGGGCACTTCGCTGTATCTGAGACCGTTCATTTACGCGACTGACCCTTGTCTTTCGCTGCATCCTATACACGAAGCACATTTCTGCATCATTGCCTGCCCTGTCGGGAATTACTTCCCTGACGGACTTAAGCCGGTGCCTATCCTCATTGAGAAGGATGATGTCCGTGCTGTCCGCGGAGGAACAGGATATGCCAAGTGCGGCGGCAACTATGCCGGAGCTATGCGTGCCGGAGAAAAAGCCGAGAAGAACGGTTTCTCACAGGTACTGTGGATCGACGGTGTTGAGCGTAAGTACGTTGAAGAAGCGGGCGGCATGAATGTAATGTTCAAGATCAACGGCGACGTTGTGACGCCTCAGCTGAACGGGTCGGTGCTTCCGGGCATCACCAGAAAATCATCGCTCGAGATCGTAAAAGACTGGGGCATGAATGCGATTGAAAGACTCATCACGGTCGAAGAGCTCATCGAAGCGGCTCAGTCCGGAGCGCTGGAAGAGGCGTGGATGGTAGGAACAGCTGCCGTTGTCTGCCCGATCGGAGAGCTCGCATATGATAATCAGCGTTACGTAATAAACGGCGGGACCATCGGAGAAGTCACACAGAAGCTGTATGACGATCTGACCGCTATCCAGTGGGGCAGAGTGCCTGACAGATACGGATGGAATCTTGTCGTTAAATAGACAGGGGGCAATTAATGAAAGAATTTGATTTTTCGCAGAGAATGAGTTATATGCAGAAAACTGCCGACATCGTCGATACGCTTTTCAGCTCGATGAACGACCCCGAATGTATTTCGTTCGGCGGCGGTGCTCCTGCCAAGGAAGCTCTTCCTGTCGATCAGGTCAGAGAGATCGCTGAAGAAGTTTTCACCAAAGACAAAAGAGGCATCGAAGCGCTGCAGTACGGCAGCCCGATGGGCGCGG
>JALCRY010000009.1 GCA_022652985.1 Eubacteriaceae bacterium
GTATGGACGACATCGTGATTTTTTTAACAATTTTTCTTAAGTATACTATTTTTTTATCGAATAGTCAAGAGGCGCGCGCCAGACGATGGAATATGCAGTTTCAGTGATCACGGCCGTTTGTATGTCCTATTCAGCGATTAGATGCGGCCTGCAGACCTCAAAACACCGATCCTGTACAGCCCGTAAATTTACTCTTCTCGTCCAATTTTCAAAATCTTCCGATATCATATTGATATTCTCATCCGCCTAAGGTAGAGTTGAATCAACAGCAAAGGCTGCAGGAAGGAGACCAATCATGAAAACCGACAAAATAGTTCAGACACTCGTCGACGGCTACGGAAACTGGATGGAAAACCCTAAGACAGAAAACGGGAAAGGTTCATGTGCAAAAATGACTCAGGAACTTTATCCTTATGATAATATTTTTTCACCGATCAGAGTCAACCGTACGGTCATCAAAAACCGCGTGGTGATGGCTCCAATGGGAAATCTTCAGATGGCTGAGGAAACAGGCCGCCCGAATCAAAAAATGCTTTCTTACTTTTTCGAAAGAGCGAAAGGCGGAACAGGTCTCCTGACGACGGGACTCATCCCGATCAGCCACGGCATCGACAATACCGTCACCGAACCCGGGAATCTTTCATATTTCCCGCGCATAGACCGCAGCAGGACAGTATTCTCCGGCTGGCGCGATCTCGCCCAGGGCGTCCACGCGTACGGAAGCAGGATATTTGTTCAGGTCACCGCGGGAATGGGCCGCGTCGGTGCTCCGACATGTCTGCTCAGTATGCACAAACTGCCGGGATCCGCATCATTCAATCCTAACTTCTACATTCCGGAAATGCCCTGCCTGCGGCTGACCGACAGGCAGCTCGATAGAATAGTCAAAAACATGGGGCAGGCCGCAGCAGACAGCATGACCATCGGGCTTGACGGCATCTACCTGCACGGACATGAAGGATACCTGCTCGAACAGATGACAAACACCGCCTTCAACCGCCGCGTCCTCGGAAAGTATTCTGACTGGCAGAAGTTCGGCATTGACTGCGTACTCGAAATGAGGAAGCGCGTCGGTCCTTCCTTCCCGATAATGTACAGGATCGATCTTTCGCTGGCGCTCAACGAAACATACGGCGAAAAGATGGACGAAGTTAAATCTCTCAGCAAGTTCAAAAACGGGAGAACGATCGCCGAAACACTTGAATACATGGACAGCCTCGTAAGAGCCGGCGTCGACATGTTCGACGTAGACCTCGGCTGCTACGACAACTGGTGGCTCCCGCATCCTCCTGCAGGAATGCCGGCAGGCTGCTTCCTCGATATTTCACGCATTGCCAAGGAGCACTTCGCGGAGTGCGGCATCAAGTCGAACGCCGGCATCGATGTCCCGGTTGTTGCCGTCGGCAAACTCGGCTACCCGGACCTGGCCGAAAAAGCGCTGCGCGACGGTGACTGCGATATGGTAATGCTCGGACGTCCTCTGCTCGCAGATCCGCACTGGTGCCGAAAAGCATACGAAGGCCGGGTCCGCGACATCAGGCCGTGCATCGGCTGCCAGGAAGGATGCGTCAATGAATTCGTTGAGGGCGGTCACATTCAGTGCACAGTCAATCCGCGCACCGGATTCGAGGATATATTCCCGCAGACGCCGCATCCGGCGGAAAAACCGAAAAAAATCGCTGTCATCGGAGGAGGCCCTGCAGGAATGGCATTTGCCCTAACTGCCCGGGAACGCGGCCATTCAGTCGAAATACTTGAAAAGTCCGCTCATCTTGGGGGAAGAGTCGTCCCGGGTTCCACGCCGAAGATCAAATTTGATTTTGCCAATTATCTGGAATACCTGCAGAACCGCTGCGCAGATGCGGTGGAGTCGGCAGACGGCAGGTTCACGATAAAGCTCAATACTGCCGCTGATCCCGGTACTGTCAAATCGGGTAATTACAATGCAGTAATATTCGCCAACGGTTCAGCGAATATCGACCCGCCTTTCCTCGGCAGAGACAGGATCAGATGCGTTCAGGCAACCGATGTTCTTGTCGATCCTTCACTTCTCGGCGACGCTGAAAAAGTCGTCGTAGTCGGAGGCGGCATCGTCGGCTGCGAGACCGCTTACTGGCTCGCCTATGAACAGAACCGCAGCGTCACCATAGTGGAAATGGTAAGTCAGATGATGGACGGCGCCTGTACGGCCAACCGCGGGCACCTGCTGCATTATATGGAAAAGAAAGGCGTACTGCTGTACAACTGCGCCGAAGTGCTCTGCTTTGATACCGGCAAAGTCATCGTTGAATGCAATACAGAAAACGTGCCTGATCCGTACAATACATGGCAGCCGATACTGCCTAAGAATATCGGGAATCCTTTGGCAAAAAAAATCGGCAGCGCCAAAACGGAGAAGGAGATACCTGCCGATCTCGTAGTGCTTGCCATGGGCGGACGCGGCGACGATGCCATGTATTTCGAAGCTCTGAAAGCACACGCCGCGCCGGAGATATATCTCATCGGCGACAGTTTCAAAGCAGCCCGTGTGCTCGAAGCCACGCGTGCAGCATACAGGCTTGCGTTGACTATATGACAGCACACTTGATATCGGTCCGTGCAATGTCGGAATGTAAAAATAAAGCTCTGAAAAATGCTCATCGCTGCGATGGGCATTTTATTATATGCGGCCGGTCCGGCTCATCCTTTGTGTCCGGCGAAAAAAGACAACGTAATACTCCCAAGCTCTTCCGGCGTTTCCCGGAAACCGTTTTCAGTCCATATCCGTAAAACACAGGAGACCGTGGACGCGACGAATCCTATATTATATTTATCGTATTCCGGCTGCCCCATCAGATGGGTGAACGGCATCGTTTTCGATAAAATTTCCGAAGTATCGAGGCAGGTTTTTTCCACGATATAAAACATCCCGCTGCGGTCAAGCAGGGACAGGACGTTTTTGGGTATCGGGAAATGAATGAAAAGGTTCCTGATATTGCTTTCCATATCTTCCGGCGCCTTCACATATTTTTTGTTCAGATCCATCCACATCCTGACAAGATATCTTTCGAGAACTTCTTCTTTCGTCATGTAATTCCTGTAAAAAGTCTGGCGCGTCACCTGCGCCTCCTGGCATATCTGCGTCACCGTAATCTCGCGGAAGACATTACTGCCCATGAGATCTAAAAGCGCACGCGTTATCATTTCCTGCGACACCATTGCCTGCGGGGCGCTGCTTACGTGGTACATGTTACAAAACCTCCGAATTTGTATAACTTCTCCGCACTTTATTGTAATAAAGATTCTTCAGTAATATTATCATATCGAAAAAAGTGTTACAAGTGTAACACAAACAGAAAGGATGGTAAGCCATGAGTATTCTCGAAGGAAAAAGAGCTATTGTCACAGGTGCAAGTTCCGGAGTCGGCTATGGAGCGGCACTTCGTTTTGCCCAGGAAGGTGCGAATGTAATAGCCGCGGCCAGGAGACTGGAAAAGCTGAATGAATTGAAAGATGATGCGGAATCGCGCGGGTTCAAGGGAAAAATATTTCCTGTGCAGTGCGATATACTCAATGAAGATGATCTCAGCGCTCTTGTCCAAACTGCCGCTGATACAATGGGCGGAATTGACATTCTTGCGTGCATTGCGCAGGCAGGGCTGAATGATCAGCGTTTCACAATGGAAACAGATCCGGACAATGCGCGCGTGTTCTTCAACGGCGGTCCGATATACACAATGCTTCTGATTCAAAAATGCATGCCGTATTTCCAGGAGCAGAATTACGGCAGAATAATAACCTGCGCATCCGGCGCCGGCGTTTCCGCGACTCCGGGCTTCACCGGCTACAGCATGGCCAAAGCCGGGATCGTGGCACTTACCAGACTGTGCGCCAAAGAATTCGCCAAATATGGAGTTGTCACAAACTGCTTCCTTCCGGTTATAAAAGCCGCCGGATTTGATACCAGCGATCAGGGGCGCCAGGCAATGGAAATGCTCAAACAGATGATCCCTGTCGGCTATGTCGGAGACGCATACGAAGACGGCTCGCCGATCCTTGCTTTCCTCGCGAGCGAAGGAGCAAAATATATCAATGGACAGTTCGTCTGCATAGACGGAGGTCTTAACCTTATAGTTTGATTCAGACGCGCCGGACAGCATTCCGGCATGATAATCAATTCCACCGTGCGGATATGCCGTATCACGGCTCTCAGCCGCCTTCATATCTGCGCGATGGAATTTTCTTATAATATCTGATCTTTATCCTCATGATCGATCATGCCCAGTGCGCCGTTTTCCAGTACATACATCACCGTGCCGTACGCTTCTTCGCCGATTTTGTCATAAAGCCGGCCTGCGCTCATGCTTTCTCCCGCTATCGTATACGGACTGTTGGCGACATAGCCGATATGACCGAGCCCATCGATCTCGACCTTTATCGCTTCACTGTCAAAATTATTGTCCGGTTCTTTTACCAGCCTGACCTTCATGCCCCGTTCCAGAAATTTCTGCCCGTATCTGTAGTTCATACCTGTAATTGTAAAATACATCCTGTCCATAATAGATGAGCCCCCTTCTTTGATATTCATGTATTCTATAATCAAAGTATATCGAACGGTGACGGCAAGTATGGGTAAAATAATCCCCTGCTGAAGATTTACTGTATTTTTTTATTTGCAGCAGAAAATGTGATACAATGGAAAACAGCCGCGCCGCTGCGGGGCTTTAAACTTTCAGAGGGGCACAGAGGTGAAGAAGAATACCGCACTATATTTAATATTGCTTTATATGATCTGGGGCTTTAACTGGGTCGTCATGACTACAGCGAACCGTTATTTCCCGCCGATTCTTTTTGTTGCCCTGCGCTTCACGTTCGGAGCAATATGTCTTCTTATATTTTGCCGTATCAGAAAAATACCGTTCCCAGAGACCAGATACTTGCCCTGGATCGCCCTGAGCGGACTTCTTCTCATGGCCGTCGGCAATATTCTCGTACAGATCTCGACGCAATATCTCGGTGCCGGCATGGTGGCGGTCCTGGACTATACGATGGCTGTATGGATGACCATACTCGCGGTGATTTTCCTCCGCGAAAAAATCACTCTGCGGAAAGCTGCCGGGATCGCGCTCAGCGTTGCCGGTCTGTTTATTCTGATGCAGGTGGATATACACGGGAAACTGTGGGCTATCGGCTTGACGATTCTTGCCGCAGTCACCTGGGCAATAGCGAACCTGATAGTCAAAACAAAACTAAGCGACTGTGCAATGATTCCCGTAACGGCATGGCAGATGACTTTCGCCGCCGCCGTGCTCGATATATATGTAGGGATTTTTCCTCAGGGCACAGTAAACTGGTGTCTGCCTGCAGTCAACGCATTGCTGTATAATGGGATCTTCGCGTCAGCACTTGCATTTGTTCTCTGGAGTATTATCCTTGACCGCATGGAAGCCGGCAAAGCGTCGGTCGCAGTAATGGCGGTTCCTGCCATCGGTGTTCTGTCCGGTGTGATCTTTCTCCATGAACCCATGACTCCGGGAATCGCGATCGGTATGGCGATTCTGTTTGCAGGCATTCTGACAGTTCTCAGTATTAAGACGGCTGCGGAATAATTACCGGATCGGAATCAATACACAGTCTGAACCAATACCCGATTAGTAATACATCCAATCAGTTGTACGGCCTCGTCGACATGTAAACACCCGCGGCCCAGATCAGAAACAGCACTATCGGCACGAATTTGAATCTGACCATTATCGCCGCATACTCACGGATGAAGGCGTTCGGATAATAATAGCCCGACGTCCTGCTTCCCACGCCCTCGCCCTTCAGTCCGACACGCCGCGCATATGTCCCGGTGCGGAAGACATGATAATCGCTCGTCACGAAAATGCAGCGGTAATCCGTGCGCTCCTCGGCGTCGGTGATCTGATCGATCAGTTCTTTGCAGTACAGCATGTTTTCATAGGTAGTCGTTGAGCGGTCTTCCATCAGTATGCAATGCTCCGGTATTTCTTTCTCCAGCAGATACTTTTTCATAGCAAACGCTTCGGATACGACTTCGTCCGCCCCCTGCCCGCCGGAAACGATTATCCTCGCCCTGTCTCCGGATTTATGGAATACATCTATTCCCTTATCGAGACGTCCTGCCAGAAGCGGCGTGACATCCCCGCTTTTCAGAAGGCCCGCGCCGTGAACGATGATAAAATCACAGTCCATGTTTTTAGGCATATATCTGTACAGCAGCGAATAAAGGAAAAGTGCCGTGAATGTGAACCCCAGATAACAGAGCATGATTATCACCAGCACTGCAAGATATGCCCATATTGTATTGATATAGGGATTGCTTATGGCATACAGCGAAAAAAAGCTTCCGCCCCACACAGCCAGGACCAGCAGGATCGACAGGCAGTTCGGCAGCCGCAGCCCCTCGCGCCGTATCGACTGCACACCCGCAGCAATAAACAGAATCGAAACCGCCAGTATCCCCAGCGGGACAAGCAGAAGCAGCAATGCGGACATTATTGTTGTCGCAGCGGCATTCCTGGTGCAATACAGCACCGCGATCACCGCCGAGCACAGAAAGAACAGCAGATAGACAGCATTCCTGAATCTGCGCTTTTCTCTGATAAAAGAAATAATAAATACTATGCCGAAAAACAGCGGAAAAAATTTTATAACCATAATACCTTGCTGACCGCAGCAGCTGTTATGCCCGTCAGCCGGACGGGATCCGGCGGTTTAATGATATAACTGATATTACGATATAATTATAATCTGCTTTGATGTATTAATCAAATCGGTGCGGTAATACCAACGGCCTGCTTTGTCAGATCCGTTTGCAAAATTTTCTCCGATGACATGGCAGATGAAAAAGTATATCCCATTGGCTGGAAATCAGTATTGCTGTCCTCATCTCATAGCGAAACAGGGCATACAAACAGCCGCATCCGGCTCGCCGCAGGAAACAACAAAGCGGGCATGCATTTTATACATGTCCGCCGTGCTGTGCGTTATACGCGTGTTTAGTTATATGTTATCAGGAAAAAATTCGTAAAATGTGCCGGTTCCTTTGGCCATGGCCGCTTTATAAAGCATTCCCGACATGGCGATGTCCTGTATGGCCATGCCGACTGTATCGAAAATTGTTATTTCCTCATCATTTTCTCTGCCCGGTTTATTGCCGAGTATGATCTCACCGATTTCTCCGTATACGTCTTCAGCTTTGATCACGCCTTCTTCTATAGCATGGTGTGTCTCTCCGTTTTTAGCGCAGAGCAGTCTGTTGTCGTTCACGATCTTGGCGCCTTTGAATACGTCGGCGAACATTTCCTGCTTATATGGCATGTCTGCGCCGATGCATGTGATATGTGTGCCCGGTCTGATCCAGTCGCGCTGTATTACTTTTTCCAGTCCGCGGGTAACGGTAACAATGACGTCGGCTCCTTTTACAGCCTCTTCAGGAGTCTCACAGGCGATAATGTTAAGGCCGAGTTCTTCCTTCATTTCCTTAACGTAAGTTTCCAGTTCTTCCGGGAAGATGTTCCAGACGCGGACTTCTTTGAAATCACGGACTCTGGAGATGGCGCGGAGCTGTCTGCGCGCCTGGTTGCCGGCTCCGATGACGCAGAGGACAGAAGAATCCTTGCGCGAAAGATACTTTACGGATATCGCACCCGCCGCGCCTGTACGGCAGCCTGTGATCCAGGTACCGTCCATGACTGCGAGAAGAGCGCTCGTGTTCGCATCGAAAAGCATTACTGTATTCATCCCCGTCGGCAGACCGATTTCCGGGTTTTTGTCGTAGCCGCCGGATGAAGCCTTGATCAGCATGTATCCGCTCTGCAGATCCATGCCGCTTTTGAAATCTACGCCTTCATGTGTTCCTGGTTTGACTACCGACATAAAATCCGGTATTACTGTCTGCCCGCTGTTGAACGCCCGGTAGCCGTCCTCGACAGCTTCCTGTATTTTGTCCAGGTCGATCAGTTCGCCGACCTCGTCTTTGTTGAGTAATAAAGTTTTCATGGTGTTCTCCTTCCTTTCCGGTTTTGTTTCTGTTTTCTATTTACTTCCGTTCAGAAACACTCCCCCGACTTCATTGCCGCTGAAAAGTTCCCCGAATTTATCTACATCCCAGTTTCCGGATGTGAGCACTGCGCAGACTTTTTCATCGCTGCGTACATCTATTTTCTTTTCCTGCAGGGCGGCGACAACGACGGACGATGTCGGCTCTGCCAGAAGCTTGGCCTTATCGGCGATCAGATTCACCGCCTCGATTATGCCGGCTTCGGAAACCGTTACGATATCATCTACATATTTTTCAATGATCGGATAGGGATTGTCGCCTGTGCTTCCGCAGGTGATCCCGTCTGCGATCGTCGGCTGACTTTCCATTGATGTTTTTCTGCCCTGACGGCGGCTTTCGTAATACGCGCAGCTCGCTGCGGCCTGTACTCCGATCACTCTTATTTCCGGCTTTGTTTCCTTGACGGCTGTTGCTATACCTGAAATCAGTCCGCCGCCGCCGATCGGCACGACGATAGTATCAACATCTTCAAGGTCGTTCATGATTTCTGTCGCGATGGTGCCCTGTCCGGCCATTACATCATAATCTTCATATCCGTGAACGATCGTGAAGCCGTATTTATCCACTTCCTCTTCAACTTTCTTCCAGCGCTCCGCATATCTGCGATCCCAGAGGATGACTTCGGCGCCCATATTTTTTGCATTTCGTATCTTTATCTCAGGTGCATCTTCCGGGATTATTACCACTACCCTCACACCGAGCATTCTGCCCGCATAGGCGCAAGCCTGCGCATGGTTTCCCGATGAACTCGTTATTATGCCTCTGTTCAGTTCTTCTTCCGACAGCGACAGCATTTTGTTCAGTGCTCCTCTTAATTTAAAGGCCCCTGTTATCTGCAGCATCTCAGGTTTCAGATAAACGCTGCATCCGAGCGCATCATCCATATTTTCTTCCCTTAACAAGGGTGTATGCCTGATATAGCTGCCGATCCTCTGCTCAGCATCATGTATGTCTCCAATCGATACCGTCGTTTTTCCCATAATAAAACTCCTTCGTAATAGTGCATCTTGTTTACACTTTTAGTATACGAAGGAGCATGCTATATAACAACTTCCAAGTTATATGCATATACCCATAACTATTTGTTATATCACTTATTGGAACAGTTCTGTCAGGTCCGCGATAAGTTCATGCGCTGTGTCAGACATGGTGTTGTCGCTTTCCATTACATAACCGAGTGTGAGATCCGCATCTTCACCTTCTATTTTCAGTGAATGGATCCCCCGGTCATCCGCTTCCGAGTAACTCACATCTATTCCCAGCACTGCCAGATCGGTTTCCAGCAGCATATCATCAGTAAGGTGTTCGCTGTTTGTATGGATCTTGGTCATTTTTATCTGGTTCGGTAATATACCTACATTTATTTCATTGAGATGATGCTCGATGGAGAAAAAATCATTGACGCCGCCGACAAATTTCAGTTCCCGCAGCTGATCCGCCGTTACAGAACCGCTGTTGTACATTGGATGCTCAGGTCCCACGAAAATGCAGGCCTTTCTTTTGGCTATTTCATTGAAGCAGAGATTTTTATGTGAAATAATATGCCGGAAAGCCTTGATCTGTTTCTGAGAAATGAAAAGTATGCCGATTTCGGAAATGCCGTGAGAAACATTTTCAGTTATTTCTTCAACGGTCCCCTGGAAATATTCAATAGTTATATCCGGATTCCGATCATATATTTTGGTCAGAAGATGTGACATGACATGACTTTGATATGTCGAAATACTGAACATCTTGTCTTTGATATTCATTTCTTCTTCAGTTATCAGACTGGCATTTTTCAGTATGGTAACAGCATATTCGTGTACGGTTTTCCCGTAATCGGTAAGTCGCAGTCCCTTGCTGGTTCTTTCAAATAACTCCTTGCCGAGTTCATTTTCAAAACCGCGTATGACTTTGCTCACGTTCGGCTGCGAAGTATAAAGCGCTTCCGCCGCCTTGCTCAGACTCCCGCATTCGCAGGCTGCAATAAAAAACTCTATTTGCTTCAGTTCCATAATTACACCTTCTGTCCGGCACCGCAGATCCGCATAGCCGCCAGCGCATATATTTTCGCCGCCTCGACCATGTCATCTATATTGCAGTACTCATTCGCTTTATGGATAACGGCCGGAGAACCCGGCCCGAAAACCAGCGCCGGGATGCCCTGCCTGTGGAAAACACCGTTGTCTCCCGCTGCCAGAAACCCGCACTGTTCTCCATCATGCCCTGTCGCTTCTCTGATGCTCTGTGACAGCACTTCGACAAGTTCCGCATCCGCCGGGAATCTGACCGCGTTCGTACATCTGCTGATTATCTCCACTTCCGCATCCAGATCAGGATCGGCCGCCGACATTTCGGCGATCTTCCCGCGTATCACATTTATTACTTCATTATAATCCTGTCCCGGAACAAATCTGCAGTCAACAGTAAACGAGCATTCATCCGGCACTGCATTCACAGCCTGTCCTCCTGAAATACAGCTGATATTCATACTGAATCCATTGAGGAACGGATCGCGTTTATACGTTATCTCACGCCCGTCGAGCGAACCGAGCATCCTGATGATCTCCGCCGCCTTTACAACTGCATTGACCCCTGTTTCCGGCCTGCCGCCGTGCGCGCTCCTGCCGCGGACTTTAACGCGCAGCCATGCGCATCCCTTGAACGCCGTCACGATTTTCATTTCTGTCTGTTCCGCGTTAATGAACATATCCGGTACGCACTTGCCCGTTGCCGCGATGTAATCTATTCCGTACGGTCCTCCGGTCTCCTCGTCCACTGACGCGATAAACTGTACATCGCCCTGCAGGCTGACGCCGCACTCAGCCAGCGCTTTCATGGTCATGAAACATACCGCCAGCCCGCCTTTCATATCGGCTGCGCCGCGTCCGAAAAGGCAGCCGTTCCTGATCTCGGCTTTGAACGGATCGGTTTCCCATTCCGGTTCATCGGCCGGCACCACATCATAATGCCCGCCCATCGCCAGAGTCCTGCCATGGCCGCATCCTTGCAGAGAAGCTATGAAATTAGTTCCTCCCGGAGGCAGCGACAGCTTTTCGCCTTTGATCCCGATCTTCGCGAATTCCCCGTCAAGATAATCCGCCATCTGCTCATAGTACTTTCCGGCGCCCGGCTTCCCTGACACCGACGGAACAGCGATCAGATCAGATGCGATACGTATCAGGTCATCTCTGCCAGCGTCTATTATTTCCATTACTTTTTTTTCTGCATCATTCATAGCCTTATCTCCTGTTACGAGAAATATTATATCATTATATTCCTGTCCGATATATCGCAATTTATCGACAGCTGATATGCTGCCGATAAATTGTTTTATGTGATTTATAAATGTAATATACAGATCTGAACTTTATAATCCGTATGCTGCATTTAATGCGTATTGAAAATCTTTAATAAGATCTTCCGTATTTTCTATTCCGGCAGAGATTCTCAGAAGTCCGTCGGAAATGCCTATTGCCATTCTTTCCTCTTTGGTCATGTCGCTGTGCGAACTCATCGGAGGATAAGACATCGTCGTTCTGTAACCGCCGAGCGTCATCGCGTAATGACAGAGATGCATGTTGTCCATGAACTTGTTCATTTTTTCTCTGTCATCCGGCAGTTCAATGCTCAGCATGCCGCCGAAATATTTTCCGAACTCTTTGACCGCGAGCTCATGCTGCGGATGACTTGCCAGCGACGGGTAATATACCGCATTTACACATTCCGACTTCTCGAACATTTCCGCCAGAGCAGCGGCGTTCTCAGCCTGCTTCCTGACTCTGAGGTTCAGCGTTCTCATGCCTCTGCATACGAGCCATGAAGAAAACGGATCGCTCTGTGTGCCGAGAAGCACCTGGAGTTCATAGGCCTTGTCGACATATTTGGCCGCTCCCGTGACTGCTCCGCAGACTGCATCGCTGTGTCCACTGGCAAACTTCGTCAGACTGTTGACCACCAGATCAGCACCCATTTCCAGAGGCCTTGCCAGTGCGCCGGTCATGAATGTATTGTCGATGATGAGGATCGCATCATTCGCATGGGCGATATCCGCGATCCCGGCTATATCAGGAACCGAAATCAGAGGATTGGAAACTGTCTCTGTGTAGAGGATCGTCGTGTTCGGTCTTACACTTTTTTTAACTGCTTCCAGATCAGTGAAATCAACGAATGTCGTCTCGACTCCATACTTCGCCAGGATCTTGGTAAATATCTCGATCGTTTCTCCGTACAGTGTCTGATCCGAAAGTATATGATCGCCTGCTTTTGTATTGGCTGTCACAGCCGTCGAGATAGCAGCCATGCCGGACGAACAGGCAATGGATGTTTCTCCGCCTTCAACATAGCTCATCAGCTCGGCCAGAGCAGTCCTGTTAGGATTGCGGTTTCTGTTGTAGCAGAATCCGTGCTCGTCATAACGTTTCTGCAGATCGTCCAGATCCCTGACGTTATGTGCTGTTGACATGTGTATCGGCAGAGCCTCGGGATCCGAGGCGGAATTCAGGAAATACGCTCCTTCTTCAAGTATTCCTGTCCCGAAATCATAGTCGTCGTTTATTGTTGTCATTATTGTCTTCCTTTCAGGCATTTTTTCGTTTAGCTTCACGTTTAGCATATGCCGCTTCTTTTGCCAGTCTTATTTTCTCATTCGTTTCAGCCGCGATAGCTGCTACTTCAGGTTTTTCCTCATAGAACAGTGCAAAATCCGGATCCACTTTGCCCTTGCCCATATAACGCGCTTTATAGTCCTTGAAAATATCGAAGAATTTGTTGCGCATTATGAGCAGTCCGAGCAGATTTACAAAGACCGGGATCGCGAGCGAAATATCCACGATTGCCCAGAAAGTATCCGGTCCGTTGCCTGTAAGTGAAATCGATGTAACTATCACGATATTCGGGATAGGGAACAGGAACTTCCAGGCATTAACAAGTCTGTCTCTTGCTATCGGATGATATCTGAGCAGATATCTGATATTCGTGCAGTCATATGTATACCATCCCGTTGTAGTGGTGATCCCGAAAAGGAATGCCATAAGGCCGATGAAGTATTTGCCCCATACGCCGAAGTTGGCGCTGTAAGCCATCATTGTGAGCGTAACGCCCGGTGTACCTGTTGTCCATACTCCTGTGCACAGAACAGCAAGCGCTGTGATAGAACAAACGATGATCGTATCGATAAATACTTCAAATGCTCCCCAGAGGCCCTGCCTCATCGGATGTTCACAGTCAGCCGAACCGTGAATGAACGGGGATGAACCCTGTCCTGCTTCGTTCGAGTTCATCGAACGCGCGATGCCGTATCTCATGCAGGCAGCTACTGTGCATCCTGCAAATCCTCCGACCTGTGCTCTTGTACCCATAAATGCATCATGGAAGATCATGTAGAATACATGCGGCACACTTGAGAGATTCAGGGCGATCAGTGCAAACCCTCCGACGATAAATGCTATACACATGAACGGCACAGCCTTTGTCGCAAACTTGACAACTCCCGGAACTCCTTTAACTGTGATATAGAATACAAATGCTGAATAAATCAGCGTTACAACGATCATATTCCAGTGGAATGACTGATTCAGCGCCTCAGCGATAGTATATGCCTGGCTGCCGCCCAGCCATGAAACCAGCAGTGCTATCGAAAATGCCACTGCGAGCGGGCCGCCTATCTTCAGGCCCATGTCCCACTGTATTCCCTTTTCGATCGTATATGTCGATCCGCCGAAATAATTGCCGTTTTCATCCTTGTTGCGGTAATAGCATCCCAGCGTTACTTCAACGCATTTGATTATCATACCGAAGAATGCCCATATCCACATCCAGAATACAGCTCCCGGACCGCCTGTCGCGATAGCCGTCGCCACGCCTGCGATATTACCGCAGCCGACCGTACTTCCGACTGCTACTGCAACCGCCTCGAACGGCGAAACTGTTCCTTCTTTTTTCTCGTTAGCTTCCTGACCTCTCATGCTTCCGATAGTGTTCTTCATAACGTGGTGAAGATGTACGAGCGGAAATGCCTTTGATCTGATAAAATAATATGCTCCAACGACAAGAACGAAGATAACAAACGGCAGACCCCATAAGAAGCTGTCTATATTTTGTATAACTGTGTTCATTATTGCCTCCTGCTTATAAGAATAATAAGTAATAAGATGATTAATAATGATGTAAAGCTGTCGACATTCTTCAATCATTCTTTTTATAAACAGATTATATGTGTAAACCCTGCTCATAACAACTATCGAATTAGAGGTGCAAAGCCATAACAACACATTATATCTTTCACGATATCTTGCACGCAAAAAGCCCTGAACAGCCGCGCTTGACTCTATTCCAGCGACAGAGTTTATAATTCATTTATTAGGGGATAATGTCTATGAGCAGCGGAAAATTAAAACTCAACAGAACGACAGCGTCATTACTGCTGATAGTCGCCTCGTTTTTCTGGGGCAGCAGTTTTGTTGCCTCCAAGATCTGTCTCAACAGCGGACTCAATCAATTCGAGATAGTATTTTACCGATTTGCACTCGGCGCGCTGCTCACTCTGATTATTTTCCATAAACAAATGAAGGGAATATCAAAAGCGGCGGTCAGAACGGGATTCTTTCTGGGCCTGATAACATCATGCACTTTCACAGTGGAAATGTTCGGGCTCACGCTCACGCAGACTACAAAAGCAGCGTTCCTGACATCGACCAATCTGGTAATAATGCCTTTTCTCTACTGGATATTCTGCCGTGTGCGTCCGGGGAAAAACTCGATCATTGCCGCGTTCATCACGCTCATCGGCGTAGGATTTCTCACACTCACCCACGGTTTCGGATCGTTCCAGCTGGGCGACGGACTCATGCTCTTCGACGCATGCACTTACTGCTTCAATACTATAGTAATGCTCAAGACCGGCGAGACTTCATCGCGTGTGCAGATATCTTTCTTCCAGTTCGCGACAACAGCGGCAGTAATGGGCGTTCTCACGCTGTTTCAGGGCACGAGCGGGACAATGCCTCACCCTGCGCTTATAGCGATCTTATACATGGCTCTGCTGCCTACTACCATATGCTTTATCATCAAGAACGTTTCTCTTGATTATGTCAATCCTATACAGGTCAATCTCATACTTGCGACGGAAAGCACGTTCTGCGCCATCGTGTCAGTCATACTTCTGCACGACGTCATCACGCCCCGCATGCTCATCGGGATCATTATTATTATAACCGGCATCCTGATCGAGATACTTCATCCGACATGGAAGCGCGGCAAGGGCATAAAATTCACTACCGAGAGCTCCACATATGCGGAAAGCATGGAAGCTCAGAAAGATACCGAATAACGATACATGTTAGAAATACAAATAAAAGGAACGGCCGGATATGATCAATAATCACATCCGGCCGTTCCTTTTATTTGTTATTATCTATCATGACCCCTTTTGATTTTAAAGCACGCCGTCTTCGCCGAGCTTTTCGACTTCTTCAGCCGAATAGCCGAGCAGCCTTCCCAGTACGTCTTCGTTGTCTGCTCCCAGCAGCGGCGCCGGTCTGAATTCGTCTATCTTGTGATTCGTCAGCTTGATCTGGTTGCCGGTGATCTTCATATGTCCGGCAGTCGGATGATCGACTTCGACGAACATCTCTCTGTCTCCCGCTATCTGCGGATCTGCAGCTACCTGATCTATCGTATTGATAGGGCCTGCCGGGCATCCCGCCTCCAGCAGCGCGTCCACAGCTTCCTTCACCGTCACGTCTTTCAGCCAGTCTTCGATGATCGGCTTCAGCTCCGCATGGTGCATGACTCTGTCATTGTTGTGTACGAACCTCTCGTCCGTCCTGAGAGCCTCAAGTCCCATGACACCGCACATCAGTCCGAACAGCTTGTCGTTCCCTGCTCCGATGACCATGCTGCCGTCTTTCGCGTGGAACGAATCGTACGGATAGAGCGATTCATATCTGTTGCCTATCCTCTCCGGCACCCTGCCGGTGCAGAGATAGATTATGTTGATTATCTCCAGCGATGATACCATCGAGTCCACAAGCGCGACATCGACTTTCTCGCCTTCCCCGGTCTTCGCCTTGTTGTAGAGCGCAGCCAGGATGCCTGTGCAGCAGCTTATGCCGCCCATGACGTCTCCTATCGCTGTACCCGTCCTCGTAGGCTCTCCGCCCGGCCAGCCGGTCGTGCTCATGAGCCCGCTCATCGCCTGCCCTATGATGTCGTAGCCCGCGCGTTTGCTGTACGGGCCCGTGTGTCCGAAGCCAGAGACCGATCCGTAGATGATCCCCGGGTTTATCTTCTTCAGTTCGTCGTATCCGAGGCCGAGCTTCTCCATGACTCCCGGCCTGTAATTCTCTACTACTATGTCGCTCTGCTTCACGAGTCCGCGGAATATTTCCTTGCCCTTTTCCGACTTCAGATTCAGCGTAAGGCTCTGCTTGTTCCTGTTCAGATTCATGAAGTATGCGCTCTCGCCGTTTACGAGCGGCATGTTCGTGCGCGAATCGTCTCCGCGGCCCGGAAGTTCTATCTTTATCACTTCCGCTCCCATGTCGGCCAGCATCATACAGCAGTACGGTCCTGCCAGCACGCGGGAAAGATCGAGCACTCTTACGCCGTCAAGCAATCCTCTGCTCATTGGCTTCTCCTTCCGTTTATCCCCAGATCTCTTTGTCCGAAGGCATGCTGCTGTTCGGCTTCACATAAGCGATCCTGCTCTTGTTGAACAGATAGTTCCAGTTGAGGTTCTCGCTGATCGAGTTGTTCCCCCAGCTGCCGCAGCCGAGCGTCGTCGTTCCGCGCAGTCCGTTGAAGAAGCTGCCGCCGTTGTTCGTCGAGCATACCTGGTTGATGAGGAATCTGGATGCATGCAGCTGCATAGCTGCCGCCTCTATATGTTCTTCATTGTTCGAATGGATCGATACGCTGTGTCCTTCGCCCATGACGTCAAGGTTCGCTTCCGCGATGTCGATGGCCTTCTGCCAGGTGTCATACAGATAAAGTGTCTGTACAGGCGCCATTTTTTCTTTCGAGAGATAGTCGTCTGCTCCGTATGTGTCCGCTTTCACGAGCAGCATCTTGGTCGTTTCCTTCACTTTGATCCCTGCTGCGTTCGCAACTTCGATCGCGCTTCTGCCCACGAGGTCCTTGTTCATGACTCCGCCCGGGAACAGCGCGTCGCGTACGGCCTTTACTTCTGCTGCGTCCCTGACAAAATATGTATCGTTCTTCTCATATATCGCTGCAGCTTCGTCGAGCTTGCCTTCAGGCATGATCGCTGTCTGCTCGCCTGAGCAGATGATGCCGTTGTCGAAGCATCTTCCTTCGATGATCATCGGGATGACCTTCTCAAGATCCACATCGTCGTCGATTATCGTCTGTACATTGCCCGGGCCTACGCCGAATGCCGGCTTGCCGGATGCATATGCCGCCTTGACCATTCCCGCTCCGCCTGTGCTGATGCATACGTCGCATTCCTTCATTACGAGGCCCGAAAGCTCCATCGTAGGCTCGGCGATGCACTGGATCAGGTTCTCAGGAGCACCGATCTTAGCCAGCGCTTCGTTGATCAGCACTACTGTCTCTGTGCTGCACTTCTTCGAACGTGGATGCGGGCAGATGATGACTGCGTTTCTTCCCTTGGCCGCGAACATCGCGTTGCACATAGGTGTGACGATCGGGTTCGTTGTCGGCGTGATGCAGCCGATGACTCCCATCGGCTTGGCAACTACTACGAGTCCTTCTTCCGGGATCCTCTCGATGATGCCGACGCTCTTGCCGCCCTTGCAGTCTTCCCAGATGACTCTGGCCTTGCCCATGTTCTTCTTTACTTTGTCTTCATAGACTCCCATGCCTGTCTCGTCGACAGCCATCCTGGCCAGCTTTTCAGCGTTGTCGAATACAGTTTTAGCAATAGTCCTGACGACCTCGTCTACCTGTTCCTGATTGTATTTCTCAAATTCCTTCTGTGCTTTCTTAGCTTTCTGCATCATGGAATCCATGATTTCCTGATCTGTCATTTTATGTTCTCCTTCCTTTGTATCCTGTATTATTTATCTATATCCTTGCGACGCCCGATCTCTTTGCGGCCTCGGCGACTGCCTTCGCAACTGCCGGACCCACTCTCGGGTCGAATGCTTTCGGTATTATGTAATCAGCATCAAGTTCGTCTTCGCTGATGAGTCCGGCCAGCGCTTCCGCCGCCGCCAGCTTCATCTCGTCGTTTATCTCGCTCGCTCTTACGTCGAACGTCCCTCTGAATATGCCCGGGAATGCGAGCACGTTGTTGATCTGGTTCGGGAAGTCCGAACGTCCAGTCGATATCACCGCAGCTCCCGCTTCCTTGGCGTCATCCGGGAATATCTCCGGTGTCGGGTTCGCGCAGGCGAAGATGATCGGATCCTTGGCCATACTCTTTACCATATCTTTGGTCACAGCTCCCGGTGCCGAAACGCCTATGAATACGTCTGCGCCCTTCATGCTGTCCTCAAGTGTTCCCCTGACCATCCTCGGATTCGTGACCTCGGCCATCTCTTCCTTGATCGGGTTCATGCCTTTTTCTCTGCCCTTGTATATGAGTCCCGTGCGGTCGCAGAGGATGATGTCTTTCACGCCTGCCGAGAGCAGGATCTTCGCTATCGCGATCGCCGCCGCTCCCGCGCCGTTCATGGCGATCCTGATATCCTTCATGTCTTTTCCCACGACCTTGAGAGCGTTCTTCAGGCCCGCCAGTGTGATGACTGCAGTCCCGTGCTGGTCATCATGGAAGATAGGGATATCGCATTTTTCCTTCAGCTTCTTTTCGATCTCGAAGCATCTCGGCGCGGAGATGTCCTCGAGGTTCACTCCGCCGAAGCTGCCGGAGATCATGTAGACCGTGTTCACGATCTCGTCCACGTCATTGCTCTTTATGCAGAGCGGGAAGGCATCGACGTCGCCGAACGACTTGAACAGCACGCACTTTCCTTCCATTACCGGCATTCCCGCCTCAGGACCGATGTTGCCGAGTCCGAGCACCGCGGAACCGTCTGTGACTACCAGGCACATGTTCCATCTTCTTGTGAGCTCGTAACTCTTCGATATATCTTTCTGTATCTCCAGGCACGGCTGTGCCACGCCCGGTGTATATGCAAGCGACAGATCGTCTTCGTTTTCGACAGGCACCGTCGCCGTGACTTCTATTTTGCCCTTCCACTCCTCATGGAGCCTCAGGGATTCTTTCGCATAATCCATATATATATTACCTTTCCTTCTATTTCGCCTCTGTCGGCAGGACCGATCCTCCGTGAGGCATCACCAGTACCTTCGCATCATCTCCCCGGCATGCCAGCGCTGCCTCGAATGCTTCCTGCACTGTGCTGAACGGTTTGAAAAACATGCTTTCCGCGAAAGCCGGATCGAGCTCGCTCACGAGATAGATCTCCGCGTTCTGCATGACCATCGCGATCGCCGCCGCCTTATGCCCGCCGAGCACGAAGTCTTCTCTGATCCTTGTTATCATTGATTCAGGACTGGCTGATTTCGTCATCCATTCCTCGAACACTTTGTTCCCGAGGCCTTCCCTGCACGAGCCGATAAGGATGATCGTGCCGCCCTTTTTAACTGCATGCCTGGAATTATCCAGCGCCTTCTGCAGCTGATAGAGGTTGAGGTCCTTCGGCGCTCCGCCCTGTGAGACGATGACGATATCCGCACGCTCCGGGATCGTTACGCGATAGAGTCCGTCGAGGAACCTGCATCCCTCTCTGTGAGCCTTCGTTACGTCTCCCGCAACAGCCTTTATGATATTCTTGTCCTCGTCCAGGACCACGTTGAGGATGAAATCCACCCCCGTGATGCCCGCGGCTTCCTCGATATCCTCCCTGACAGGATTCCCCTCCAGCCGGCCGGCATATGAAGTGTCCTCGACCATGAATCTGTGATTCATCTGTATCGCTTCTGGAGTTGACGCTCCCGGCATGATCGCTTTCGCTCCGCCGGAATATCCCGCGAAGTAATGATATTCGATGTTCCCGAGACAGATCCTTCTGTCCGCTTCCGCGACTGTCCGCGTGATGTCTACAGGCGTGCCTCTTTTTGTTGTCCCGAGACTCACGCAGTCGTCCGGATCACTGTCCGTACATTTTATCTCCCTGTACGCGCGCTCTCCCGCCAGATGTTTTTTCTCTTCTTCTGTATGTTTCCTGTGGCTTCCCAGTGCGAACACAAGAGTTATGTCATCTGCCGGTATTCCGGCTGAATAAAGTTCATCCAGCACTGCCGGCATGATGGACCATGTCGGACAGGGGCGCGTGATGTCACTTGTTATTACAGCTATTTTCTCGCCCGGCTTCACGATGTCTCTGAGCCTCGGCGAGCCGATCGGTTCACGCAATGCTCTTTTGACTTCATCCTCTCCGGTCAGATCTGTACTGACCGGATTCGCTTTTAATGTCCCTGCATAGTTTGCGCAAGGCACATCGACTGTCTGAGTTCCGTTTCCGAATCCGAGTTCGATTTTCATATTCCGCTCCTGTCCAAAATCAATCCATTCCACTTACTTATTCATGCATTTTTTTATTGCTGCCTCAAATATGTCGAGGCCTGCTTTCGTCTGTTCATCTGTCATCACCAGCGGTGCCAGGAATCTTACGGAATTGCCCGCTGTTCCTGCTGCTTCTATGATGAGTCCGGTGTTTGCGCATTCCGCTACGATGTCTTTTACGAGTTCGCCGTCAGGCTCTTTCGTCTTTCTGTCCTTGACGAATTCGATGCCGATCATTGCTCCGAGGACTCTCACGTCGCCGATGCAGTCGTATTTATCCATCATGGCTCTCAGACCTGCTCCTGCCTGCTCACCGATATGCATCGCCTTGCCGCAGAAGTCGTCTCTTTCCATTACTTCGATCACCTTGAGAGCCGCTGCACATGCTACGGCATTGCCGCAGAATGTTCCGCCGATGACTCCTGCCGGTACTGACTCGATGATTTCTTCACGCGCAACGATCGCCGAAAGAGGAAGTCCTCCCGCTATCGATTTTGCCGTAACGAGGATATCAGGCGCAGCGCCCGCATCTTTCCAGTACTGGCTGGTGAACATCTTGCCGGATCTTGCGTTGCCGCACTGGATCTCGTCTGCCATGAGCATGATCCCGTACTTGTCGCAGAGTGCTCTGACCTTTTTTACCCAGCCTGTCGGCGCTGCCGTGAAACCGCCGTTTCCGAGTACTGGCTCGATGACTATTGCTGCTGTATATTCAGGAAGCGTATCGTTCACAAGTACTGTCTCCAGATCCTTGATGAAGTAATCTATCTGCTCCTCTTCTGTCATATCTGCCGGTGCATGATACATGTAAGGATATTCCGCACGGTATACTCCCTGCGGGAATGGTCCCATGCCTCTTGCCGCCATCTTTTCCCAGGACATTTCCATCGTCAGACTTGTTCTGCCGTGAAATGCCGAGGAGAATACGATCACGTTCGGTCTTCCCGTGAAGGCCTTGGCGAGTTTGACTCCGTTTTCGACAGCTTCCGCACCGCTGTTGGCAAAGAATGCTCTTTTCTTATCTCCCTTTACAGGTACTATCTCTCCGAGCTTTTCCGCCAGTGCTACATACGGTTCATGTGTCCCGATGTTGAACATGCAGTGAGTGAATTTCTTCGCCTGTTCATTCATGACTTCGATAACTTCTTCGTTCCCGTAGCCTAAATTCATGACGCCTACTCCGCCGACCCAGTCCAGGAATATGTTTCCGTCCGGATCTTCGACCATGGCTCCTTCAGCCTTGTCGAAGACTATCGGATATCCGCAGCCGATCGCCGACGGTACAGCGTTCTTTCTGCGTTCTATCAGGGCCTTGGATTTAGGTCCCGGAAGTTCTGTTTTGATTTCAGGTAATGCGTCTCTAAGCATGATTATGCAACTCCTTCTTCTATTGCTAATAATTTAATGACCATAGCGAGTGTCTTAAGATCTCCTACCATGAATGTTTCCCATACGTCGAGAGGTCTTGATTCTCCCTGGCGGTTGACCCAGCATGTGTCATATCCGAGCTCTGTTGCCGGTACTACATCATATTTGAATCCGAATCCTGCATGAAGTATGTCCTTCTCAGTGAGTCCGAGTCTCTTCTGCGAGAGATAGAATCCCTTATGACTTGGCTTGTATGCTCCTGCCATCTCAGCTGTTACTATATCATCGAACTCAACGCCGATCTGCTTAACAGATTCCTTGATAATGTCGTTGTCTGTGTTCGTGATAAGTGTAACTTTTGTGTATTTCTTGAGTTCAAGCAGTGCGTCATGCGAATCAGCAAATGGCTGCCAGTGTCCCATGCCGTCAGCGAACTCTTCACAGTCCTGATTTGTGAACGAAATGCCGTATTCGTCGCATGTCATTCCCATTGTATCTTTGAGCACCTGGAAATATGGTTTATATTCCTGCTGAATATACTCGAACTGGATCTCTTCCCATCTGTGCTGGATTTCTTTAGGTGCTATTGTGTCTACACCTTTCTTTTTCATGAATCCTTCGAAGTATTTCTGGATTTCACCTTCCCAGTCAATAATCGTTCCGAAATTGTCAAATGATATGGCTTTAGGTAATTTCATAATTGGTCTCCTTTCAGTACTTTCTGCGTACTTGCGATCATGTTTTATATCTTGACATAAGAATAGCATCGTAGTATCTTTAAGTAAATATCCAAGTAGTATTGTTTATTTGTACAAATCGTACAAGACTGGGGAAACCAATGGACACACAAAAATACCGCGCCTTCATAAGATCTGTCGATCTGGGCAGCTTCTCCGCAGCGGCGGAAGAAATGAGATTCACTCCGTCAGGCATCAGTCACATGGTGTCTGCAGTAGAAAACGAAGTCGGCTGTGAACTTCTTAAACGCGGAAGAAACGGAGTCTCGCTGAATCCGAGCGGAGAAATCATGATGCCGGCGATACGGGCATTAATAAATGCGGAGACTGCGATCGAGCAGGAATCCTCCGCACTCACCGGTCTGGCCAAGGGAAGCATTACCATAGGAGCATATTCCAGCATCGCAGCACAATGGCTGCCTCAGATACTGCGGAATTTTCAGGATGATTATCCCGGCATTTCCGTTCAGCTGATGGAAGGCGTCCACGAGGAGCTTGACGACTGGATGGCCGCGGACCGCATGGATTTCTGTCTGTTCAGTTACAGAAAAGGTCTCGAGTTTGAATGGATACCGCTGCGCGACGACCAGATGTTTTTGGTCGTATCCCCTGATCATCCCTTTGCCTCCAAGGCAAAAATCAAACCGGAAGAATGTGAGGGCCAGCCGTTTATCATGCCGGGACGCGACCACGATATAGATGTAGTCGATCTGCTGAACAAATTCGACGTCTCACTTGATATCAAATATACTACAATAGAGAATTATTCTGCCATATCCATGGTTGAATGCGGGCTCGGAGTAAGTATCATGAACGAGCTCATTACCAAGGGACGAACAAATCATGTAGTAATGATACCTTTCGACCCACCGCAGAAAATAAATTTAGGCATTGCCATATCGTCAATAAAAACCGCCTCACCGGCCGCGCGCAAGATGATAGAATACATAAAAAACTTTTTTTCTGCATAATCACTCACTTGATTATTCTGAATATTAGTGTATTATAGAGGCGTCAATTTTTAAGTATGCATAAACCCTATAACGATTCGAGGCGACAATTATGAAAGAAATGTTTCAAATAGGCGAAGTTGCAGAGATGATGGGTATTTCAGTGCAGACACTGAGGTATTACAGCAAGAGGGATCTGATCCAGCCTGCGCACATCAATGAAGCTACAGGTTACAGATATTATTCTGCTGACCAGATACATTTTATTGACAGAATCCGATATCTCCAGAAACTCGGCCTGACTCTCGACGAGATAAAAGTGATACTCGACAAAAATGATATCGGTCTTCTCGTCGAAACACTCGACAAACGAAAAGAATATTTCAAGGAACAACTGGAAGACATCAAAAACACGATCGATAATATCGAGTGGTACAAGAAATATTTTACTTATCTCGATCCTTCAACTGATAAAGACTTTGCGGATCTTAAAGAGATGCCGCAGCGCTACATGATAGCTGTCAAGTGCGATCCCGATGTACCAAAGGCGGAATGGCATATCGATCTTCACAAAATCGTTCACAGTCCCGAAAACACTACTCTGCAGCTGAGGCGGCAGTATTCCTATATTCTTGACTATGACGCGTTCCTGCAGGGTCATCTGAAGCCGAAATATCTCGGGCTCTTCATACAGGAACTGCCGGGATACATCTCGGAAAATATAATAACTCTTCCGGGCGGAAAATATTTCTGCTTCCAGGCGCAGCTGCTCCAGAACGACTGGAATCCTTATCCTGCCAGTATGTATTTCCACGATAAGGAAAAACCGTCGTTTGTAATAGCAAGCGAATTCGAAGACAATCTTTATGAGTATTCAAAATGCGTCTATGAGATCCAGATCCTCTCCTCGGGCGAAAAATAATAAATGCAGTGTATCGAAAAGCGCACCTGATTATCTCAGCTGCGCTTTTCTTTCGCACTTATTCAAGTCCTGAGTTGTGTTACTCAAGTTTTCCGTCAAAATTCTCCGCCTCAAATGTCAGATCCGGAAGTTCAATTTCCGGCATGCCGGACATTTTGGTGAATCCTTCAATATAATCCTGCATCCATCCGTACATCTCGGCCAGCATAAATGCCTTGGCATCTTTGATATCTTCCGGATCTTCCAGCGGTTCTGTAGACACGAAGATACCCATGATCATCATGTCTATGCTGAAGCATTTTCTCTTGCTTTTGTCCCGCATCTGCACTCTAATCTCATTGACATATGTCCCGTGCTTGCTGTCATATCCAAAACCGACATTGGGCTTAAAAGAAAGGATCGGCTCTGTTTTGTATTCGTAGTCGTAGACCATTTTCATTTTGGTGACAGCAGCTTCAACCATGCTGAGTTCCTGTTCCATCGTTTTTCTCCCTTTTCAGCCGCAATGTGTCACTGTGTGACCTTGCACTTTTCGAGTTCCTGCTCGTCAATTACGAGTTCAGGCGGTTCAACCGGATATTCGAATGCTATCGATGTCAGAGAAATAATAAACTCCTTCAGCTCCGGATATACCATCTCGACCATTTGTTTTTTGACATCGTTCGGGACAGCCACACCGTCCATTTTGAAGATCCCTGTGATAGACACTTCCATCCGTATCGTTCTGTTGGCGCCTTTGTCGCGTATCTTCATATTGATCTGACAGAAATGATATTTGAATTCCGCGTCGTATGAGAATCCGTAAGTCTGTGAAAACTCAAGACCTTCTTCATCTATCTGTTTCAGATTATATGACGCTTTGATATCACTTATTGCTGTTCTGATAAGTTCAGTACCCTCTGCTGTACATGGCCCTTCATCTTTTGAATTTGCCTCTACACCATTCATTGAATTGCGGAAGTTGTTGATTAAACTCATAGTAATACACCTCTCTCGGCCCGGAGGGCCGCTCATGCTATGCTCCGTAAGCAGCTTCCAGTGCCTGCTCGAAATCTTTTACGAGATCTTCTGTGTTCTCTATTCCTACAGATATCCTCAGAAGACCGTCGGAAATGCCTATTGCCATTCGTTCTTCCTTTGTCATGTCGCTGTGCGAACTCATCGGAGGATACGACATCGTCGTCCTGTATCCGCCGAGCGTCATCGCGTAATGGCATAGATGCATGTTGTCCATGAACTTGTTCATTTTTTCTCTGTCCTCAGGAAGTTCGATGCTCAGCATGCCGCCGAAATATTTTCCGAACTCTTTGACTGCGAGCTCATGCTGAGGATGACTTGCCAGTGAAGGATGATAAACTGCCTTTACATATGCCGATTTCTCGAACATTTCCGCCAGAGCAGCGGCGTTTTCAGCCTGCTTCCTGACTCTGAGATTCAGTGTCCTTATGCCTCTGCATACGAGCCATGAGGAGAACGGATCGCTCTGCGTGCCGAGAAGCACCTGGAGTTCATAGGCCTTGTCAACATATTTAGCCGCTCCCGTAACTGCTCCGCATACAGCATCGCTGTGTCCGTTGGCAAACTTAGTCAGACTGTTGACTACCAGGTCGGCTCCCATCTTGAGAGGCCTTGCCAGCGCGCCGGTCATGAATGTATTGTCAATGATAAGGATCGCGTCATTCGCATGAGCGATCTCCGAAATTTCAGCTATATCAGGCACTGAGATCAGAGGATTGGAAACTGTCTCAGTGTAAAGGATAGTCGTATTCGGTCTTACATTGCTTCTGACAGCTTCGAGATCCGTGAAATCAACGAATGTAGTCTCGACTCCGTACTTCGCCAGGATCTTTGTAAATATTTCGATTGTTTCTCCGTACAGTGTCTGATCTGAAAGGACATGGTCTCCGGCTTTTGTATTAGCAATTATAGCTGTCGAGATAGCAGCCATGCCGGATGAACAGGCAATGGATGTTTCTCCGCCTTCAACATAGCTCATCAGTTCAGCCAGAGCAGTCCTGTTCGGGTTGCGGTTTCTGTTGTAGCAGAATCCGTGCTCGTCATAGCGCTTCTGAAGATCGTCCAGATCCTTAACATTATGCGCAGTCGACATATGTATCGGCAGGGCTTCAGGATCTGATGCAGGGTATGAGAAATATGCTCCTGCTTCAAGGATGTTGCTTTCAAAATCGAAATTATCATCAAAATCTTTAAACATTTTTTCTCCTTCTTCTATTTGTAATAATCATTTTACCACATATCCCCGCACGATAGGCGGGGATATGTAAAAGTAATATTATATCATTAAGCGATCATGCTCGTTTTTCACGTTTTGCCATTGCCGCTTCTTTAGCTGCACGTATCTTGGCATTTGTCTCTTCAACTCTTGCAGCTACTTCTGGTTTGTCCTCATAGAACAGGGCGAAGTTCGGATCGACCTTTCCTATGCCGAGATATCTTGCTTTGTAATCCTTGAATATCTCGAAGAACTTGTTGCCCATTATCAGCAATGCAAGCAGGTTCGTGAATACCGGTATTACAAGGGTTATATCTACAATTGCCCAGAATGTATCAGGGCCGCTTCCTGTCAGTACGATCGATGTAACGATCACGATGTTCGGGATAGGGAATATGAATCTGAATGCAGATATGAGCTTATCCCTGACGATCGGATGATACCTGAGAAGGTGTCTTGCGCATGAGCAGTAGTATGTGAACCATCCTGTTGTTGTCGTTACTCCGAAGAGGAATGCGAGGAATCCGATGAAGTATTTACCGAATACGCCGAATCCGCTGTAGTAAGCCATCATTGTCAGTGTAACACCCGGTGTACCTGTTGTCCAAACGCCTGTGCTCAGTACAGCAAGAGCTGTGATGGAGCATACGAGCAGTGTGTCAACGAATACTTCGAATGATCCCCAGAGACCCTGTCTCATAGGATGTTCGCAGTCAGCCGAACCGTGGATGAACGGGGATGAACCCTGTCCTGCTTCGTTCGAGTTCATCGAACGGGCAATTCCGAATCTCATAGCCATGGATACTGTTGCTCCGGCGAAGCCGCCGACCTGAGCCGATGTGCCTGTGAAAGCATCATGGAATATCAGATAGAACATATGAGGAACAGCTGAATAGTTCATGCAGATCAGTACGAGTCCGCCGACGATGAATGCGCAGCACATGAAAGGAACTGCTTTTGTTGCGAATGCAGCTACTCTCGGTACTCCTCTGAAGATTACATAGAATACTATCAGGGAATAAACCAGTGTTACTGCGATCATGTTCCAGTTGAATGCCTGGTTCAGTGCTTCAGCGATCGTGTATGCCTGGCTGCCGCCGAGGAACTGTGCAATAAAGCCGATTCCGAAAGCTACTGCCAGAGGGCCGCCGATCTTAAGACCGAGATCCCATTTGATTCCTTTTTCTATAGTATATGTTGATCCGCCGAAATAGTTTCCGTTTTCGTCCTTTGAACGATAGTAGCATCCTAATGTAGCTTCTACGCATTTGATCATCATTCCGAAGAATGCCCAGAGCCACATCCAGAATACTGCTCCCGGACCGCCTGTCGCGATAGCCGTAGCTACGCCTGCGATATTACCGCATCCTACCGTTCCGCCTATGGCGATGGCAACCGCCTCGAACGGCGATACATGTCCTTTTTCCTTTTTCTTGGCTTCGGCACTCATCATATGTCCTGCCGTATTCTTCATTATATGATGGAAATGTCTCAGTGGAAACGCTCCCGATCTGATGAAGTAGTATGCACCAACGATGAGTACGAAGAATACAAACGGCAGACCCCACAGGAAACTGTCTATATTGGCTATTACTGTGCTCATTTTGCCCTCCTATTACATTTATAAATCACATTTCAGTAAATTGTTACCAATCCGGTCAATCTGACCTCTGAATCTCTCTCGCGTAAATTACTAATGATGCCTTGCTCACGAAGTTCCGGCCGCTAGCCTGCCGTATCCGTACAGCTTATGTTATAGGGATGATTCCGGATGACTTGAAGTGATAACTGATAACTGCATAATCAAATAAGTTCATTTTGAATTGTTGCATTTTTGTCATCCTGATTGGTGACTTCAATATAAACCGTATTCTTACTATAGAGTCAATATAATTTTCTCACTATTTTGACACCTCGAATTTCGAGCTGTTTTTTGCGCAGAACCGTTGAAATTCAGCCATTTCTATTTTTTGATACAGATTTTTTGGCCGATTTTATTGACTCTATTCCTAGATTAGAGATTAGACTTTAGGGCGAATCAAAGACTGATTAACCAAAAGATTCATAATTTCCAATAAAATTAAAGTACACATCAAACCACTTCATTTAAGGAGGAACTCAAATGTCAGAAAAACAGTATAAAGACGAATCAGAAATGCTATATCAGGGCAGAGTTGTCAAAGGTATGGACTTTGGAAAACCGGAAGCAATGCCGCTTTTCACAACAGCTGCTTTCACAATGAACAGCATGACCGAAGTCAAGAACGCTTATGCAAACGGCTTTACTTATGTAAGAACATCAAATCCTAACAGAGAAGCTCTTGCACAGGTTGTATCATTTCTCGAGGGCGGAGAAAAATCACTGATCTTCTCATCCGGAATGGGCGCAATCTCCACAACACTTATGACACTTGTCGGCCCTGGGGACCACATCATCTGCAACAGCAATATCTATGGTGAAACATTTGACGTTATGGGCAAGCTGCTGAGAAAGTTCGGCGTTGAAACTGAGCTGGTCAACTTCGATGATATGGACAATGTCAAGAATGCTGTTAAGCCTAATACAAAAGTTATCTACTCAGAAGTATGCGCTAACCCTACACTTAATATGTGCGACATCCCTGCAGCAGCAAAGATCGCTCACGACAACGGCGCACTTCTCATGATCGATAATACATTTACAACACCGATCGCAATCAAGCCTATCCAGTTAGGCGCTGACGTTGTTATCAACAGTCTGACAAAGTTCATGAACGGACACAGCGATTCACTCGGCGGCTCGATCACATCGACTGCAGAGATCATCGACGCTATCCACCCGGTAAGAATGCTCACAGGTACTCCTGGAGATCCTAATGCTTCATACAACATGTTCAAGAACTTCGAAACAATGTACTTAAGAGTATCGAGAGAACAGGCCAGCGCAGCTAAGCTTGCCAAGGCTCTCGAAGATCATCCACATGTATCGAAGGTCAACCACCCTTCACTCGTATCATTCCCTCAGCACGAGCTCGCAACAAAGCTCTTCAGATCAAACGAGGAAATGAGCGGCATGATGAGCTTCATCGTTCCTGAGCAGGAAGACAGATTCGACGACTTCCTCAGCAGACTTCACTTTGCACACTATGCAATGACACTTGGAACAATGAGAACAACACTTGTACATCCTTGCACATCATCGCATTCACACATGCCTGATGCAGACAGAAGAAAAATGGGAATCACACCGGGAATGTTCAGACTTTCAACAGGTATCGAAAACGTTGACGATCTGATCGAAGACTTCTATCAGGCACTGAAAGCATTTGACTGATCCTGATAAAATCAAGAACTTACTTAGGTCAGGCAGCAAGTACATGCTCCTCTAAATAATATTAGACAATACATCAAAATAGCGGCTTCCGGCCGCTATTTTGGTTGCATGTTTTTTACAGACAAAAGATGCATGTCGCTGCGGCTCATCGGGGAGCCGCTTTGACATGCATCTTTCTGCGTTGTAATTATTAGTGTGGAGAGTTTGCTTACTACGCTATTTCATTTTTCCTTTCGGAGATGTGATTTCCGGCGATATCTCCGCTTCCGTTCTTCGCACGGAGTTTTTTATCGCTGTATTCACGGTAGGCAATGAAACCGAACAGCACGATGCCGATGTATCCGCTGAACGGATAAATTATATTGACCAGGACTTTGAAGCTCGTCATGCCGAGTCCAAGGCCGATGATCGTAAGTCCAAGTGCAATGAGCACGAACTTTTTAGATTTGTCTTCTGCGAAATGTCTGACTACGCCCCAGAGCATTGGTACAGTTGTGGTGTAGATGCCGCAGCAGATTATTACTGAGAAGATGATTCCGAACACAGGTCCGAGTCTTCCTGCCAGTACAAGTGTAGGTACGGATTTCGAATATACATCCGCTATATTTACCAGGATCCCCAGGTTCACACACAGTATTGCCGCTCCGAACAGTACGCCGCCGAGCATGCCGCCGAGGAATGCTTCCCTCGAGCTGTTGGCCTGTCTGCCCATGCTGCAGGTAAGGATCATTACTACCATTGCGTTGAATCCCGGGTAAAGGATGCTGGACCACAGCCATCCGCCCTGAGTTTTTGTTATTTCCAGTGTGGGTATTAAATTAGCTGCAGCGGAAAGACCGTCTGCGTTAGCAAGGAAACTGTAAAGGCCGACACCTACTGAGAACAGAATGATGACTGTTCCGAGGCTGCCAAGAATATCTGTCAGCTTCGTGAGTCCCAGAATGACTGTCAGAAAAGCAAGTATGGCCATTCCGATACGTCCGATTGCCGGATTGAGTCCGAAATACTCTCCCAGCGTTGCTCCGGCGCCTGCGATCATGATAACGTATACGCCGTAAAGGAATATCTGGAACATGATTTCAAATACTTTGCCTATTTTTGCGCCTAAATAGAACTTGACTATTTCTCCCGGCGATTCGAGCTGATGCTCGTAGCCGTGCTTCATAAACATTCCGCCGCACCATGAGAAAATCACTGTTGTCACCAGCGTTCCTACTATGCTCATTACTCCCTGCGCGGAGAAAAACTGCATTACTTCCTGACCGGTCGCGAATCCCGACCCTATTGCACATGCCACGAATGCACCTGCAAACTTCAGTACGTTTGTTACACTTACATTGTTTCCTTTCATAATAATTGCTCCTCGTTCAACAAAACTATAAACTATCCTGTCTGTTTATTCTTTACGAGGAGTATAAATATCCGGTTTCGGGAAGAATCATCAAGTTTCAGAAAGTTTCAAAGAATTAGTTTCCGCACGCGGAGATCAGTGCCAGCAGGAAGCGTTTGATTTTCACATATCCGTGCTGATCGCTTTTTCCTCTGCAGAAATTCATTTCCTGCCGCACCTGCTCAAAGCTGTACAGACTGCCTGAATATATGAGGAAGAATTCGTTGTCGTAATCCTCGAGTCCCATATTGGCCAGATTGTTCATGCCGACCGAGGCCGCGCGTCTGATGCGCTGTTCGACGGTTTTCGGGTTGTCAGAGAACTTGCCGCATACATCCTTCAGCGGCATTGCCGCAAATTCTTCCGGGTCGCTGATGTAATGTTCAACGATCGTCACGATATCCTGGTACCCTGATTCTCCCGCTATCCCCAGCTGGCGGAGGATAGTCTGCAGCTTTTTGCTGCCGCTGCCGGAATTTTTCTTCGGTGCCGCCGCGGGAGCGCTGTGCGAGGTGTCGCCGAAGAGCGACTGGATCTGGTCCATCTTCTGCTGCAGAGAACGCAGCTTGAAAATGTTGTTCAGTACGTTCGTGACTTCTATGCCGTTCACCGGTTTCTGCAGAAAAAACTCGACGCCGGCGTCGTAGGCCTTGGCGATCATTTCCTTTGACGAGACCTGTGAAAGCATCACAAACGACGCGTCGTGATAAGTGTCTCTCGCTTTTTTCACAAAAGTAATGCCGTCGATCTTAGGCATCAGCAGATCTACTATCACGATGTCCGGTTTCAGATAAGGAATGTCTTCCAGCGCATCCTCAGGCGACTGCGATGATCCGCAGACGGTCCCCAGATTTTTTTCTTCGATTATGATTTTAAGAATGTCGATGACCGAGCTGTCATCGTCCACGATCATTATTTTTCTCATTGTTCCGCCTCTGTAAGTTCCTCTGCAGGTATAGTTATTTCAAACGATGTTCCCTTTTCACACGGCAGCAGACTTATGGTCCCGTGCAGGTTTTCTTCGACGATGCCCTTGACTATCGGAAGTCCGAGCCCCCTGTTTACAACGCCGGTCTCATAATCTATCTTTGTTGAAAACCGCGGTCTGAAAATACTGTCTCTGTATTTATCGGCTATTCCCGGTCCTTCATCGTGGAATACGAAGACATAATCGTCCCCGCGCCGCTGTTCTTCTATGCTCATCTTTACTTCGGCTTCTTTCGAGGCTTCGACCGCGTTGGTCATCAGATTATGGAAAACCGACAGGAAGAGATACGACTCTTTTGTGTACAGACGGTCCGCGCTGCTGACAGTCACCGTGATCTTTTTGCCGGCGTCCGCGAATTCGTCGTTCACCGCATTGATCAGAATGGTGTAAATTTCTTCGACCGCCATGCCGTCTTCATTCACTTCTTCCTCGAGAGCCTCCGAAAGGCCGCGCATGATGAGGTAATATTCTTTCTTCACTTCGTGGATGTCCTTAGCGACTGTCAGTGCATCTTCCGCCGCGGGGTTACCCTGCTCCTGCAGGTTGTCGTACAATCCGTACGACGTCGACATGGTCGACTCTATTCTGGCGATATTCTTTTTCATCCACAGCACTTCACCGCTGAGTCTCGACATCAGTATCAGCAGCCTCTGATACCTTTCCGCATGTGCTCTCGACAGCAGCGTCAGTCTGTACTGACCGAAGACCTCCAGGATCACCCAGAGTATTACCGCCCTGGAAACTGCGACCGCAATAATAACAAACTGCGCGTCGGGTTTGAACGCGGCCATATGTATACGTATACTGAGTTCCAGACTATTGCAGAAATAATCTATTAAGGCCACTGCGGGAATGAAATATTTCAAATTATAGTTATGATCGGCCGCATTGTCATATATCACCAGCAGCAGACCGTAGGTGCAGTAGAACACTGTCTCCGGCAGATACGAATAAATCTCCAGATCTGTCCCGCCGGTCAATATGAGGTGCACCAGTATCCGGGCCCCCAGGATGGCGAACGCCGAGACAAATGTCAGCTGTATAATTGAGATCCGCTCGATCAGATAGACAAACAGCGGAATCACGATCGCCGCAATGGTCACTTTGAAGTCGCCGGTGAAAATATGGATGTTCACCTGCGACATTATAACTACGACAAAAACCAGGAATACTGTCCTGCTCAGATTTTTTTGTTCGGCTGATACTGAATTCATGGAGAATCGATGGTCCTTTCTTTTTTCATTTCTTCAGGCGTCATTCAGATGACATTATTGCACCTTTTGGCCTGATTGTCTATTGTGAACCATCCTTGGCCGCATCTTTCAGCTCCTGCCTCTTCTTCCGATATTCAATAACAGGGAGATCTCCCCGTACCAGGTTTTCATCGCCGATAAGCTCGCTTTTCAGCGGGATCTGAGTCAGCACGACCCGGCGGTCCTGGTGCAGGATCACTTTATTAGCAAAGTTTCCGGCACTGTCGACCAGTCTGCATGCTGCCGGTTTTTTCAGGAACTTGTGATAAAAACGCATATAGATCATCGTGTTTTCATCGTCGATCGGTGCGAACGCAGCCATCACTCTCAGCTTGGATGAGATTCTGTTCTGCCAGAGATTCGGCATCTGAAGCTGCAGACTGAACAGCTTTTCATAGTCCTCTATCTCATCCGCTGTCTTCGGAGCCTGCCCCTCGTCGACTGTATTATTTACATAGAATGTCATCAGAGTTCCATCCCATTTCACTACCGGTCCGTTCACAACCGTCTTGCCGCCGCGGCCGATAGTCGTCGCGTGCACGAACGGAAGGTGTACGACATCAAGCTGGTTCTCTATCGCTCTGCTGTAATGCACGTGCCACTGTTCCGAGAATTCGCCGTATTCGAACCCCATCTTCAAGTCGTTAAAAAACTTTATCTCCGGCAGATCGTCTCTCGGTTTTCCGTACCACATCCAGACAAACCCGTATTTTTCACGTACAGCATAACTCCTGACCCGGAAATTTTCCGGCACCGGTGTATTCTTGCCGTATGCCGGGATCACCGCTACTTTTCCGTCCGGATCATATTCAAACCCGTGGAAAGGACACGCCGCACGATCATGCACGACCTTTCCGTGCGAGATCGATGCACCCCGGTGACAGCATCTGTCGGCAATACAGGCCACCGTACCATTACTGCATCTCCAGAGCACAAGCTTTTCGCCGAACCGTGTCACTCCGACCGGACGCCCGCGTTTCATTTCTCTTGAAGACATAATTGCATACCACTGATTTCTGATCATACCCTGCCTCCTTATAACATATTCTTATTATAGCACTGCGGCCGGCAGCATGTATCAGAACATCAATAAGTAATTTCTATGGATCCATTAGTTATTTCTGTTTTACAGGCATTTTTATTTTCAGTATGATTATATTATCAGTAATGATACTTCGTTATTACCTGCCCATATTTCTCAGGAAGGAGAAGCATCACTATGACTAAAAAGACAAAAATAGCCTGCATCGCAGGCTGGCTGATTTTCAACATTGTTGGCTTTGGTTCATTTATTATGCTCCATTGACATAAGAATAACACGTTTAATAAACCTTAAAAGCAACGATCTGCATTGAATAATACACTCAATGCAGATCGCCGCCGTTTTATTATTGATTGATTGTGGTTGTTTTTCTTATCTAAGTTTTGGTATCAAATTAATATTCACTTTCCACTTCTAAACTTTTGACGCCTTCAGGCATTTGTTTTTTTTTCTGAAGCACGCGATAGATAAATGATATAGCCAGTCCTGCTACTGCAAATATTACAGCAGCCAGAAAAGCCATACGATACGAACCAGTATTGTTGAATATTCTTTGCATCATCATTGGTCCCGCAAATCCCGCAGCTGAAAATCCAATAAACATTATACCGAAATTCAGAGTGCTGTATTTAACACCGAACTGATCGCTCGTAAATGCCGGATAGATACCGATGAAAGCGCCGTAACAAAATCCGATCAGACATATTCCAATGCAGAACATAGGTGCATTTTTCAGACCGCCGCTGAAGTATATCATTAACAAAGACCCGATCATAAGAACAAGGATTACAGCAATCGCATTGATTCGTCCAATTCTATCTGATATGCCTCCTACAACTATCCGTCCTCCTGTATTAAACAGCGCAAGTGCTGATACCACCAATGCAGCCGCACCTGTCGTCATTCCTATCATATTCTGTGCAACACCGGATGCCTCGGAAATCACCATCAAACCAACAGAACATCCGATAAACATCATTCCGATCATCGCATAAAATATAGGTGATGAAAGCATTTGCTTCGCAGTTTTATTTTCTGTTGTGACATCTTCTGCAAGTACATTGTCTTCAGGATTCCATCCATCAGGTGCAAAATCATCCGGACAATTTATTATAAATAGTGAACAGAGGGCGCCAATCACTATTATTGCAACACCAAAAATGGTAAATGCACGGCATACGCCTACCGAATTATTTAATACATTTGCAATAGGCGGTACAATCACTGAACTTATGCCGAAAGATGCAGTACTGATTCCGCCAGCAAGACCTTTTTTATCAGGGAAAAATTTAACTGTATTACTTACGGTGCATACATATGCGAATCCGTTCGCCAAACCGCAAATAATGCTGAAACCTATTATCAGCGTAGCAACATTTTTTGAAAAGCCGCATACAACAAATCCCAATCCAAATGCGACAACGCCGATAAAAATGATCCATTTTGCGCCGAGCTTCTTGTCCAGATATCCGCCTGCTATCATTGTAATAAAGGCCAGTCCATTGCATATGGAAAAAACTACTGCCAGATCAGCTGATGTTTTCGCCGTTCCATTTAACATGTTCAAATGTTCCGCCATCGGCCCGGCAAATACGCTCCAGGCATAAATGGCTCCGATGCAGAGATTAGCAACGCAGCTCGCTGTCAATACTATCCAGCGCCTTTTTGTTAACTTTGTGTTACTCTCCTGATTATTCATTTCACTTTTTCTCCTGTTAATATTCATGAACCATGTAGTCATATTTTGAAACGCTAATTATTGTTTTTGAAACTACCATAATAATAATTCATATTTTTCAAAATGTCAATATCTTTATTCATTATATATTATTTTGTTTCATTTTTTACATTATATGTTTCATAATACGCCACATTAAAACAGCAGCCTGTATTATCGTGCACGAACACTAGAGACTGCTGTTGCTATTTGGTACTTTTGGTCTTCTATTTTACATAGTCAGACTTTATCATCAATTCATCTTTTTCAAGAATATCTGAAACTGTACGGTTAAAATCGTCAGCCTCTACCGAATTGACCGAAAATGAAATATCACTCGTCTTGCAGCCGAGTGTCTCAGCCAGATTTTTCTGCATCGATTCCCCGATATCCATAATTGTATCTTTGTCACGTCCCTTGTATAACGTCAAACTAATATGCGGCATATCTTTTCCTCCTTATATTATTTTCTTTGATCTTAATGAGTCAATTTCATCCTGTGTCATATTAAGAATACTTTTTAATACTTCACTGTTATCCTCCCCTATTTTCGGCGCCGAACGCATCGGCTTATCTTCACATCCGTGCATTTTGATTGGTGTACCCGGAACAAGAATATCATCATCGATACCATTATCATGGATGCTCCAAAGCATATTCCTTTCTTTAATAAAATTCTGCTCACAGACCTGATCCATCGTCAGTGTTTTGCCGAATGGAATCCCTGCGTCTACGATCATTTTTTCAAGTTCATCCACCGTATGCTGCCTCGTCCATGAATCAACCATTCCCTGCAATTCAGTAAGATAATTTTCACATCGATTTTCATTTGTATTAAAACGCGGATCCTTTGCCAGTTCCGGTTTTTCCATCAAATCACACAACGAACTCCAGAATGCATCCGTACCGCACGCAATAACTACCTGACCATCTTTTGCTTCATATGAATCGAAAGGCGATATCCCCGGATCCCTGTTCCCTTCTGGTCTGGCGACATAGCCGTTTATCGTATACTCAATAACACCTGCTTCCAGTATTGAAAAAATCGTATCCGCCATTGAAACATCCAATCTTCTTCCCATACCTGTTTTACTTTTCTGGTAAAGCGCCATCGCAATACCAAGTGCAAGATAAGTGCCCGAGTAATTATCAGCTATCGCCGGTCCAACTTTGGTCTTTTGATTTCCAAATCCTGTCATGCTCATCATACCTGCCATTGCCTGTGAAACTATGTCATATGCAGGCCTTGCAGCCATATCTCCTTCTAAGCCGAACCCTGAAATAGATGCATAAATGAGCCCTGGATTGATTTCTTTAAGGACATCATATCCGAGTCCTCTGCGTTCCATGGTTCCGACTCTGAAATTTTCAACAACTACATCCGATTTGCTGACCAGACTTTTAAATATCTTTTTCCCTTCTTCTGATTTAATATCGAGTGAAAGGCCCTGTTTGTTTCGGTTGAAGTATGCGTAATATCCGCTGGAGCCATTTTTAAACGGCGCCCAGTTTCTGCTCTGATCCCCTTTTCCGGGCACTTCGATCTTAATAACTTCCGCTCCCTGATCCGCAAGATGCATTGTGCAGAACGGACCGCTGTAAGCATGTGTAAGGTCGAGTATCCTGACTCCTGTCAACGGTTTTTCCGTAATATTCTGATCCTGATTACTATATTCTGTGCTCATACGATGGCCCTCCTGTAAGTGTGGAAAACAGAGAATATCTCATCTCTGTTTTCCATATGATTCTAGCTTTATCCCCAGATGTCTCCTATTGTATATCCTTCTTCGAAAGGATCTGTCGGATCAAGGACAAGATTTCCATATCCGTAGATCCATGACTCGCCGGCGATAGTAGGTATAACTGCCTTGTGTCCTGCTATTTCCGTTTCTTCAATGAGATGTCCTTTGTATACTACTCCGAGCAGACCCTGATGACGGAATGTTTCATTCAGTCCAAGTTCTCCTTTCGCATACATCGCTGCCATCCTTGCACATGTACCTGTTCCGCAAGGGCAGCGGTCGAGTGCGCCGATCCATGTAGATGGATTATCAAAATCCACAGCTCCGCTTGCTACCGTCACAGCATTTCTTACATCAGCCTCATCATTGTTTGCAGGTCCGAAAAGCTGAGAAATAGTGACACCTACTCCAGGATAATTCGGATGCTCTACCGGAAGCTGATCCTGTACTGCTTTCAAAATAAGTGATGATACACGTGTTATTTCGCGTCCCATATCAGGTGTTAGTTCGATCCAAGGGAACTGACGAACGTCAGCCATTGCATAGAACATTCCCCCCCATGCTACATCAACTTTGACCTTTTCAACGCCATGTCCGATGTGCGGGACTTCAATTTCTGTATCTGTGTAAACTGCGAAAGCCGGTACATTTTTAAAAGTAACTTCTGTAACTTTTCCATTTTCACATTTTGCCTTGATACCGATAAGACCTGCCGGCGATTCGAGCTGGAATTCTACATATGGTTCCTGCATTGGGATGATGCCGGTTTCAAGGAGTACTGTCGCTACTGATATTACATTCCCTCCTGACATCATAGGATACTCTGTCTGTTCCATGATTATGAACCCGGCTGCCGCAGCTGGATCTTTAGGCGGTACAAGTACGTTGCAGCAAAGAGGCGGATAGCCCCTCGGCTCTTTCAGCAGGAACTTTCTCAGTCCATCATCATGCAAACGAAGATATTCTTCCATTTCATATACGCTGTTGCCAGGAATATGAGGAACGCCGCCGGTTACTACTCTCATAGGCTCGCCGTCATGAGTCTCAACTACATTGATTACTCTTTTAAAGCTCATTTTTTTCCTCCTTTGGAAATAATGCTATATGTTTCGTATATAATTTATGTTTTTTTAATGTCTTTACTCTTCGTAAGCCTCTTTGGCTTCTTCTATATAACCGGTATTAGGCTGATATATGCATTTTCGTCCGTATTTATATAGTACGATAGCACACATAATAAGCACTACGCTTTGCAGCAAGCCAACAAGGGTGAACATTCCTTTTACAGAATTGATGCCGCCCGTGGCAACAAGTGTATATGCTACACCGCCGAGTATGCAGCCAACAAGAACTTTCTGTGCTTTAGGCGGTTCTGCATCTGCAGAAAGACTTCTTACGGAAAGTGTTGCTGCAACTGATGCCATTGGGTCAGCGAGTGTACAGAAACTGAGTGTAACCGTTATGAGGAATAATACCGTGATAACTTTGCTCAGAGGCAGTGTTCCAATGATCTGGAATACAGTTGACTGCATTCCGGACGTATTTACTGCGTTCCAGACATCCAGCACGCCTGAAGTCTGCAGATATATAGTCTGACCGCCGAATATTCCGATCCAGAAGATGCAGAACAGTGAAGGTACGAATATCTGCACCAGCATAAACTTGCGGACAGTTCTTCCTCTGCCCATTCTTGCCAGGAACATTCCTATAACAGGTGCATAGACAATAAATGATGCCCAATACTGCACTATCCAGTCTGCAAACCATTTATCATGTGGTGCCATAGCATTCATCATAGTTGTCTGCGTGCCCCAATGATCGATCATGAAACCAATTGATTCCGAAGTAATTTTTGTTATAAACTGCGTGTTTCCGAAAATGAATACGTATGCCATCAGGAAAAAGAAAAAGTACATACATGCTGTGGATACATATTTTAGTCCTTTGCCAATACCTGATACGCACGAAAGAACAAATATCGCTGTAACAAATATCGCTGCAAAGAGCCATACAACTGCAGACTGCGGAATGCCAAATGCGGCTTCCAGGCCTGCTCCGATTTCCATCAGGCCAACTCCCATGGAGTTTGATGTTGCACCCATAAGACAGAAGATAACTACGGCAGTAATAAGCGTATTCAGCCAAGGAATTGTTTTTCCAGTTGCACATTCAACTATCGAATTGAATGATAGGCTCTTGTGTTTGTTGAAACATATGATGGCAAAGGCACCTCCACAGATCGCATACATGCAATACTGAACGAAACTCCAGTCCCACATAGCTTGAGAAACTGCGAATATACCAGCAGTCCTTGTTCCTGCTGCTCCCATTGCTGTAGGAGTAGTCATATAGTGATATATAGGTTCTCCCATGGCCCAGAACAGCAGTCCTGTACCTATGCCTGAGCATATTGACATCGCGCACCATGCCGGCATACTGTATTCCGGTTTAGCGTCCCTTCCGCCGATGACAACATCACCATATCTGGAAATCATAAATACTACTGCAAGTATCAGGCACAGAACGGAAAGCAGATTGATATAACTCCCGAAGTAATCTGCCATGCCATATAAGAGCTTAGTCATTGCAGCTCCAACCTGTTTTGTCCAAATTATGCCCGCTGTAATAAATGCAATCAGTATAATTATTGCCGGCAGAAATGCTGCCTTATTAAGTTTTCTGTCTTCTTTTAAACGTCCCTCCATTGATCTCCACCTCCTACTACGGTCGATCTTTTACAAATGCAAGCATGGCTGCCTCTAGTTTTGCTCCTGCCGGAAGGTCTGCCACCTGAACGAGCACTCTCGCCGGTTTATGATCTCCGAAGAACTTTGAATAAGCTTCATTAATATCATCGAAATCATCAAGTGTTCTAACAAAAACATCTACCTTTGCAACAGTTTCTCTGCTGCCGCCCCCTGCTTCTACTACTGATAACAGTCCTTCCAGCACCGAGGTTGTAGCAGCCTTGACATCGCTGATCATTTCTCCTGTCTCAATGTCTACCGGGATCTGTCCTGATGTAATGATCATATTCCCATAACATGTCCCGTGTGAATACGGGCCGATTGCTTCAGGGGCACGATCACTTTTGATTACTCCAAGCATCAAATTACTCCTTTCATTACATTTCTATTCTTCATAATAAGCATCGATATAATCTGCCTGCTCATAAAATTCTATTTGTTTTGCGCTTTTGAGTTTGTTATAGTCTTCTTTCGTAACATTAACTACCGGAATAATTACATCGTAGAAATATTTTGCAATAAGCGGACCTGTCAGCAGCACCGGATCGCTCTCCAGATTTATTATTGCTGAGGGTGCTGTCTTTAGCCGTACCATTTCCATTATCGTTGTACCGGCTCCACTGCTTCCTTTTCCAAAAGGAAAAACAAATGCGGCTCCGCTCATGCTTTCATCATATCTGTCATGTCTTCTGTCCGTGATGATTCCGGTCTCACGTTCCACGCCTCCCCAGAAGCTAAACGGTTCTTCTGAATAAAGCACATCTGTTTTCAAATTGCCTGAAACAGCATATTGACATGGTATTCTTACTCTCTCCATGGCTTATCCTCCCGTACTAATTCTCCCGAAACAGCAGTTTCTATGCATTCACTGAGACTGCCGAACACCGGTTGTATTCCTGTCAGTCCAAAACTGTATGTACCGAATTTTCCCGAATTTGACATTAGTGTTTTTATTCCGCGCTTCTTTGCTCGAATCTCCAATGCGCATCCTTCTTTATAAACCTTGATTCCGCTCAGCAGCAGTTCATTATATATTCCATCATCCATCATACGGTCTGCCGTATCGCGTCCAACTGTAATATTAACTTCAATATTTTCACTGACGCGGCGGCCGTCCAGAAGCCTCAAAACCTGCTGGCAGTCATCATATGAGAAATGAGGGCATCCGAGAAGAATCATATCTACATTTTTTACTTCCGGATTATTCAGCTGTTTTTCTGCATCGCATAAGCTTTTCAGATTTATTTCTTCGACTTCTTTTGGCCTCTTGCCGTTAAAAGCCATATCAACGGTCTGTGCTTCAGGAGTAACTCCGACCATATGATACAATGCGATGCCGCCTGATGATGCTGCCGTTGCACTGAAATCTCTTAGACTTTCTTTGCGGAATCGTTTCGGCATGCCTTCTATCGCCCATACCCGGTTGCCTACTATTGATCCATATGCATACGCGATCAAAGCATACAGACTGTCATCGTTAAACCATTCCGGCTTGATTTCATCACTCAGTTTTACCAGTCCTTCCGCATAACGATTTTCCTTCACATGAAGCCCGAAATACGGTACTCTACCTGCGATACCGCCCAAAAGCTCCAGCGGTCCTGCATAGCGGTTCGTCCTTGCTCCTATTACGGAATTGTAGTAACAAATCACATTTGATTCCGCACTCACGATCTGTTGTCCGAATACCGGCTGAACGCAAGATTGATAGGGAGCACATGTCCACGTTGGAATAGCGCCCATCTTTGCATGCGCAGCTTCCATTCTGCGGATCGCATCAGCAATTTTGGGCTCGAATCCCTGCTCTGCCCATTTGTCCATATCCAAAGAGCACGCATTCGTCGTCGTAGGTACCGCCAGCTTTACTCCAGAATCTCCAAGATACTCCACAAATGCTGCCGCCGCTTCACCCATATACACAGCGTTATCGCTATGGCACAGCGTGACCTCTACGAATTCTTCAGCCCCTTCATATTCACCGAGATCACACAATACCTGCAGAGCTTTCTGACGCATTTCACCGTGTTCTCCGTCTAGCATTTCCTGCTCATATTTAGTAAGTTTCATGATAATCACACTCCTGTCCTTTAAAGTGCTTTAACGTCTTCTGCCCCCGCAGAATAACACTCAATATTTGTAGATGTATTATGGCCTTTCAAATCGAAATAATCTTGAAGACCTTCTCCGAATTTATCTACACTTACCATACCGGTAACTTTCATCATTGCTCCCAGCATTACGAGATTCGCTGCTCGGTTATTTCCTATATTGTTTGCTTTATCTGTTGCGTCAACACCATATACTTGCACATTTTTCGGATATTCTCTTTTTGACATGAGTGACGTATTAACTATCACATACCCGCCGTCACGTACATCGCCGATGAATTTATCGAACGATGGTTCATTCATTGCCAGCAGTACATCGAGTTTTGCCGGATACGGACTGCCGATTTCTTCATCTGAAATCACTACACTGCAGCTTGCTGTACCGCCGCGCATTTCCGCTCCGTATGATGAAGTCCAGCTGACATTTTTCCCTTCGCCCGCAGCAACATGGATCAATATCTTTCCTGCTGTAAGAATACCCTGCCCGCCGAATCCTGCCATGATAATATCTGCCATTACACTGTTTCACCTCCTCTGTCTGTGTATATTCCTACCGGGAACATTTTTTCATTTTCATTCTTTATTTTTTCCATTGCCTGAATCGGCGTCATCTTCCAGTTTGTAGGACATGGTGAGAGAACTTCTATTATTGAAAATCCTTTCTTGTTCATCTGATTTTCGAAGCCGCGCTTTATATACCTTTTTGTCTCATCAATATGCTTTGCATCATATAGCGCTCCTCTGGCCGCAAATTCAACATCGAGGTTTTTGATGATGTTCAGCATGTCAACAGGATGTCCCATCGTATCCGCATCACGGCCTTCCTTGCTGCTTACCGTCTTGTCGCCGATAAGTGTTGTGGCCAGGTTCATCTGTCCTCCTGTCATTCCAAAAATACCGTTATTGACTACAATCATTGTGATGGGGATATCTCTTATTGCTGTGTAACACGTTTCCGATAAACCGATAACATATGACGAGCCGTCTCCTGCATGTACATATACCGTTGAATCCGGTCTGACTTTTTTGATTCCTGTAGCTACTGCCGCGCAGCGTCCATGCGGTCCCGCTATTGCGTCATAATCCAGCGCATCAAGCGACCAGTATGAGCAGGCGATATCTACAACACAGACAGCCTTGTCCTGCAGACCGAGTTCTTCCAGACATTCTGTTATCAGTCTCTGCACGACACCGTGTCCGCATCCTCCGCACCATCCCGCTTCATTAATAATTGAAACAGGTTTCCTATAAGTTGCCATCTATATCACCTCCCTTGGTTCAACATCTCCAGCAATTACACTATTACAATAATCGACAATGCCATCAGCTGTAGGTATGTGATATGTTGTCAAATATGAATACAACGGTTTGCTGTGTTTCACTGCAAGAAGAACATCTTCCCCCATCTGCGTAGAAAGGCTCATCTCTACCGTAACATATCCTTTTACACTTTCAGGCATTTTTTCAAATGCCTTTCTCGGGAAAGGCCATACCGTAACAGGTCTTAACAAGCCAAGTTTAATCCCATTTTTGCGTGCCTGTCTCACTGCTGTCTTGCATACTCTCGAAGAGATCCCATAAGCCACGAGTACAAGTTCCGCATCATCTGTTTCAAACTCTTCCCAGCGTTGCTCATTTTCGAACATGGTTTTATATTTATCCAGTACATATTTATCGCTCGCCTCATATCCTATCGTTCTATCCAGATTCGTGACCTTATTCTTCTTTGTACCGAGCGGTTTACCTGAAATTACCCAGTCGAACTCATCTATATCATGTTCTTTAGGTTCAGGCAGATTGCATTTTTCTATCATTTGACTGACAGCGCCGTCGCTTAATATAATAACGACATTTCTATATTTTTCTGCTATGTCGAACGCCTCATATGTAAGACTTGCACATTCATTTACCGATGCAGGTGCCAGCACTATTTGACGACTGTCTCCATGACCGCCTCCGCGAACAGCTTCCCAGTAAGAATCCTGCCCCGCCGTGATTTCTCCATCACCTAGTCCGTACCTCATCGCATATACTATTACTGCCGGAAGGTTATATGACGAAAGGTAAGATATTCCTTCCTGCTTAAGATCATACCCCGGGCCTGATGAACTTGACATACAACGAGCTCCTGCGGCAGCTGCGCCCCAGATCATACTCATACTTGATATTTCGTTTTCTCCCTGGATGAATGTTCCTCCCCGTTTTCCCATATTAAGTGACATATATTCAAGGATCTCACTCTGCGGAGTGATAGGATATCCTGCATAAAATCTGCAGCCTGCGCGCAGAGCGCCTTCGGCTATAGCTTCATTTCCTTTCATCAGCACATAATCCGTATTCACTGAACTTCTCCTTTCCTTACTCTACCGTAAAAACATAATCAGGACACATTTTATAGCAGATACCGCATCCTATACATTTTCCCTGGTCAATACTTATTATTTCATATCCCTTTTTATTTACTGTTTCCAGCGGGATGATCGCCTGTTTTGGGCAGGCATCAACGCAAAGTCTGCAACCTTTGCATAATTCAGTATTTGCACTTGCCTTGGCCATATTTCTCTCCTTTTTTGTTTTATTGAAAATTTTGTACATATTTTAAAACGATTTATATGTTTTTTGAAACTATCGTAATAATAATCCGAAATATTCAGAATGTCAAGATATTTTTTCATAATTATGGTCATTCGTTTCATTATTTATAATTATGTTTCATTTTTCTTAAAAAAATACTTGCGCGTTTCACTTTTTGCACGTATACTATTATTGGAGGTAAATATTATGGCAACTGAAAACAATAATCTGGTACAAGCTCTTGATCGCGGTCTTCTGGTTATGGAAACAATCGCTGTTGACGGCCCGATGACACTTAATGATATTCATAAAAAACTCAATCTAAACAAGCCATCACTTTCACGGCTTCTATCCACACTCTGTGATGATGGATATCTGCTGCAAAATGACAATGACGGAACATTCAAACTCTCTATGAAAATGTTTGAGATCGGCGTCAAGGCAGTACGCAATGTCGCCTATCTAAGCCTTGTTCGCGAAAATCTTGCACAACTTTCATCTGAATTGAATGTAGTCGCACAATTTTCAATAGAAGATAAGAATGAATTACTTTGCATAGAAAGTTTTGACCAAAGCAACGCCACATTCTCCGTTTATACAAATGTCGGCGAGAGATCATCACTTTTTTCAACTAGTGCAGGCAAAGCTATACTGAGCACATATTCAAACAATGAAATAAGGGAAAAATGGGACAATGCCCATATAGTTCAGCTCACATCCAATACGATTCTCAATTTCGATGATTTGATGAGAGATATTTCACAGACGCGCAGCAGAAACTATGCTCTCGACATGGAAGAAAATGAACCAGGGTTGTTCTGTATTGGCACTGTTCTTATGAACTATAATCGTGTTCCGATCGGAGCTATCAGTCTTTCGTCACACAGTATGACAAAAGAAGAAGAAAAGGAACGCAGTGAACTGCTTCTGCAGCATGCACAGCGGATATCATATATGCTTGGATATACTATGTAAATGTAAATAAAATAGGACCGTTTTGTTGTTTTTCAAAACGATCTTATTTTTTTATTATATTAATATTATATTACCCAAAAGAACGCAAACGATTAGAAGTTAACGCAATCTATGCTGTTTTTCCCCACCGGTCATATACTGCTATCGCCACCGCGAGGTCCAGTACACATGATCCTATGCTTTCGTAAATCGTGATTCCTTTGTCATCTGTGCGGCCCTGCACTGATCCCGACAAAACATCTCCGACACTGAAGCGCACTTTATCTTTGCCGATCATTCCTTTATTGAACGGAATGAGGATATCACCGGCTGTCTGCCATACCGCATCAACGTGTTCCGTTGTAATAAACGATGCTCTCGCCACGGTTTTTTCCTCTATCTCATGTGAGTCCGGCGTAAATGAGCCGATGGCATTGATGTGCGTTCCCGGTCTGACCGCTGCGTCAGCAAGCACAGGTTCACGTGAAGGCGTTACTGTACAGATAATGTCCGACTCCGCTGCACACTCATCGGCGCTGCCGCACTTAATGATTTCATAATCACGGTTCGCAGCTTTTGCTGCCTTTTCCGCGAACGCCTCCAGACGGTCTGCATGCCTGTTGAACAGGCGAAGCTGCTTCAGCTCCCTGATTTCCTGTATCGCCAGTACCTGCGCATATGCCTGAAATCCTGTTCCGATTATTCCCAGCGAACAAGCATCTTTTCTCGCCAGCAGATCTGTTGCCACACCTGCTCCTGCTCCCGTTTTCAAGGCAGTAAGATAATTCGCGCCGATCAGCGCCAGCTGTTCTCCGTTTACATTGGAATACAGACTGATCGTCGACTGGTCCACCGGCATACCGCACTCTTTATTGCCCGGAAAAACAGCGGAAAACTTCGAGCCGAAATACGGCATATTTCTGCACACCGCAGTCAGCCACTGTCCGTTGTTGTGTTCACCGCTTATCGGCATCACGATCCGTCCGCCAGGGTACATTTCACCCGCGCTGCAGGCGCGGAATGCTCCTTTTACAGCATCCATGGTCTGTCTGATATCTATGGCTTTCGCAGCCTGCTCCTCAGGAATAATTATCATCTTCTCCGCCTTTCACGCCGTAACCTTATATTTGAGACAATTATCAGACGGGAAAAGCATAAAATCAACGCAAAAGTTTTTGCGTCATCCCAGACGCATCTTCTATACAGCAACAAAGACCGGCTTCAGCAGCCGGCCTTTGTTGTGCATTATTCACCTTTATCTTATATTGCTAAAAAGTGGATCCTAAATATGAAGTCCCCTGTAGACTTTCGGCAGACGCTGTCCGAAGACCGTAAACAGCTCGTTTACTATCGTCCCTTCAGCAGCGGCTATTTCTTCTCCCGTTATTGTGTTGACCCCGTCGGTACCCATAACTATTACTTCATCACCAGTCCTGACATTCGGCACATCGGTCACATCGACCATGAACTGATCCATGCAAATGCTTCCGGCAACAGGAGCTGTCATACCGCCGACAATCACTTTAGCATGATCTGAGTAAGACCTCGAAAGCCCGTCTGCATATCCTATCTCTATCGTCGCTATCCTGCTGTCTCTCATTGCTATAAACTTTCTGTTGTAACCTACTGATGTTCCCCGGGGAACATCTTTAAGCTTGACAATGGATGCTTTGATCTGTTTGATCGGTTTAATATCCAGAACGCGCCGGTCGACTTCATTCGAAGGATAATGTCCATACATGAATATCCCCGGCCTGACCATTTCATAATCTGCTTCGGGCAGTTCCATTATTCCTGCGCTGTTCGATGCTGTTCTGGGAAGACCTTTGACTCCGCGCTTTTCAATTTCCGTATAAAATGCGTCGAATTTTTTCTGCTGCAAATGCGCGTAGCCTTTATCATACCAGTCTGCAGTCGAGAAATGCGTTGATACAGCTTCTATTGCCAGATTCGGCAGATCAGCTATCTGTCTGACAACATCAGCCTGCTCAGGATCATCTGCAATCAGCCCGATCCTGCCCATTCCGCTGTCTACTGCAACGAAGCACCCCGCCCGTTTGCCTGCTTTCACGGCAGCATCAGAAAAAGCTTTTGCATTACTGTATGAATCGACTGTAGGCGTCAGATCATATTCTACGACTTTGTCGGCGAATTTATCCGGCAGCAGTCCCAGGACGACGATCATGACATCTTTGATGCCGCGCCGAAGTTTTATGCCCTCTTCAAGTGTTGCAACCGCAAAACGTTTTACGCCTTCTTCCATCAGGACATTCGCTATCACTACCGAGTCACATCCATACCCGTCCGCTTTCACAACTCCGATCATTTCCACACCCGGCTTCACAAGTTTTTTTATGTTTTCTATATTATATCTGAATGCATCCAGGTCGATCTCAGCCCACGCTGCTCTTAACAATTCATTCTGCATTATTACTGCCTTCTTTCTCAGCCGATCCTGCTTTTTTTGATATTCGCGTATCCGAGTTGAGGATTCTCATAGTCTCCGCGTGCCTTCTTTTTCTCGACGTACTTCGCCCATATCCCGTTCTGATCTTCAAGGCCTACAGTCGCGGGGTCGTATATCGGATCAAGTCCGAGTTTTTTCTGTCTGTCATAATCATTTATCGCCTTCAATGCGACAGGTGAAAGCAGGACAATAGCGATAAGGTTGAACCATGCCATGAGTCCTGCACCGGTGTCACCCATCGACCAGATGACCTGTCCGTTGACCATTACGCCGAGGAAATTTGCGAACAGATAAATGACCTGGAATACTCTGACGATTTTCTTGTTTTCACCGAACAGGAATCTGAGATTCGACTCCATCTGATAGTAATAAGACATCAGGGTAGTGAATACGAATACTGCGATCAGGACCGCAAGAATGATCCCTCCTATATTGCCTCCGAGATTCCTGACCATGCACTGCTGCATGTAATTCACGCCATACTCATATCCCGGCAGTCCTTCTGTAATGAGCTTTGTGCCGGCAGCATTGGCCGATACATTGTATAAACCTGTTACAATAAGGGATACTGCCGTTACTGAACATACGATTATCGTATCGATATAAACTGAAAGTCCCTGAACCAGTCCCTGCTTGACAGGATGAGAACATTCCGCAGTAGATGAAAGGATCGGTCCCATTCCATCGCCGGCATCATTCGAATACAAACCTCTCTTTACGCCCCAGGCGATCATTGAACCAGTAATGCCGGCATACATGGAACTTTTCGCGAATGCGCAGCGGAACATAAGTGCAAATGCGCCCGGAACAGCCGAAGCATGCGTTATCATTATTATTATTCCGCAGGCAAGATATACGATGCACATTATCGGTGCAAGAAGTTCCGCAACTTTTCCTATTCTCTGAATACCGCCTACTACGACCAGTCCCAGGCAGATGCAGATCAGGATCCCGGACACATACATCGGCAGTCCAAAGGACGCTTTCAAGGCGATAGCTGTCGATTGTGTCTGCAGTGCAGGCATCAGCAGTCCCGGCCCGATCAGTGTAGCTATGGCAAAGGCAATTCCGAACGCTCTGCAGTGAAGTCCTTTTTCCATATAATACTGAGGTCCGCCTATGAGTTCACCCATATTCTTGTCCTTATACATCTGCCCTATCGTAGATTCGATGCATGCTGTGCATGCGCCTATCAGCGCTGTGATCCACATCCATACAACAGCTCCCGGGCCGCCGAAAAATATTGCTGTCGCGACTCCGGCGATGTTGCCCATTCCAACTCTTGAACCTACGGTTGCGGCGAAAGCCTGAAACGACGACAGACCTTCCGCTTCGGATTCTTCCTTGTGCTCACCCAGCAGTTTGCACATATCCACAAAGCGTCTGAACTGAAAACCTTTAGTCCTGACTGTAAAATAGACGCCCACGCATACCAGAAATACTACAAGTGCCAGGCTCCAGATGACACTGTTAATACTGTTGATGGCATTATTGAATAACTCCATTTTCTCTCCTCCATATCAAAGGTATTTTTTAAGAGATATAATTTGTTCTATACATAATTGCGCGCATATAGATCTGTTGGAAATTATTTGCTATAAAAAAACACCTCCGGTTCATTCCTTCAATGGCCTAACGGAATGAGCAGAAGATGTCTACCCGGCGGCAGATACAAAAGCTGTATTTGCAAATATTTATTATTTTTTTATTACCGTCAGTGTAGCACCTGTCTGAGATGATGTAAAAGTACAAAAAATATCTTTTTGGATGAGCATGTGTTCAATGATGGCCATGTCAACCGGGCCATCAGCAAAAAGAGAATCAGCGCAAAAGTTTTTGCGTCACTTCACCAGCGTCACTGTCATGCGCACCGGATTGTGATCGGAATTCACAAACCCTTCATCCTGTGTTCTGATTGTCTTCAGCCTGACGTTCGGTGAAAGGATAAATCCGTCGATGACGTAATACTGCGTGTTCTTTTTGTCGGCTGCATCGTAAGGCTGGTTATCCAGGCGGCACGAAGGCGTCGATGTATCATAAGCAAATGAGAAACCGTCCGGTATTGACGACTGTTCGAGCATGCCTACTTTCCAGAGATCCAAATGCGTATTCGGATATACATCGGTCACGCCCGGAAATTCCTGATTGAAGTCTCCCCCTGCAATGACATAATTGCCCTTTTTATATTCCTGCAGCAGGAATTTTTTCAGCACCCTTGTCTGCGCAGCCTTGCCGGAGCCATTGTCGTAAGCTTCCAGGTGCAGATCCACAACTACGAGATATTTGTCTGAGTCCTTTATCGGGATATAGTTCACAAGCAGGCATCTTTTGAGATTCGCGAGACGCACCGGCCATTTGAACGGACACGGCAGCGAGATCCTCTTGGCCGATTTTACCGGATATTCCGAATCGACCATGAGCCCGGCATTCACTTTGCCGATCGGCGGCAGGGGATAAGGAATGAAACGTACGGAAAAATTGAGTGCGAACATCGAACTGCCGCGCTTAAGCGTTTTGCTTTCGTCGATATCATAGGAGCGCGATGAATCGATATCCACCTCCTGGAACATGGTGATATCAGCTTTGTTTTTACCAGAGAAAGCTGTGTTTTCGATACCCTTAAGATACTTTTTCACGGTTGCCCTGTCCGCATCCGCGACGCCCTTTCCGCCGTCCATGAAGAAATCCGATCCGGCGCCCAGGCCCGCATAGCCGATATTCCACGACAGCAGCGAAACATCACTTCCTGCGCGGACAGAAGATGTGCCTGCCGAGGAAAGGACAGCCGCATCCTCCGTGTCCGCCGGCCGATATTCCGTGACCGTCAGATACAGAAGCAGCATCGCCGCGGCTATTATTACTGCCGCCAGAATCAGTAAAATTACGCGAAAAGTTTTCCTTGCCATGTTCTTATCCTCCCACGACTATATTATCATACCGGGACCGCTCTGCAAATATTTCTATCCTAAACGCTTATCAATATGATATAATTGCCTAAATACACACAAGGAGGTGGCCTTATGCATAAACTGCCTTTTGAATTTGCAGCCGTGAGAAGCTCCGGCGAAAAGTGTACTTTTACTGTCAGATGCTGCGTGCCTGAAGATCTCGATGCCATAGTCGAACTTCAGGACCTGGTCGGCGCATCCATCAGTCAGAAAGATCTGTTTGTCATGACGAAAAAAGAAGAATTTCTCGAATCAATAGAAAAAGATTACTGTATTTGTGCGAACTGCGGCGGAATAATGACTGCGTTTTCGCTTATGGTGCTGCCGCGAGATTCGTACAGGAATTACGGGACTTACCTTGATTACAGCAAAGAAAGAATGGCCTCGTGCGTATCGTTCGACACCACTTTCGTGCTGCCGGATTATCGCGGCTTCAGACTGCAGAAACTGTTCTTCGATCTGAGGGAGGAATACGCCCTGACAATCGGAGCAAAAGAAGAACTTTCGACGATCTCGCCCGACAATTCGTACAGTCTCAGCAATGCCAGAGCGTCCGGTTTTGAAACAGTAATGACACATACGATCTATCACGGACTCGACAGGTGCATCATGCGCAAGATCATCGGCTGACCGATATCATCTGCCTGCAGCAGCTTCGGCGATCGTCCTGAACATCACTTCGGGATCGATCGGTTTTGGAATGTGCGCATTCATGCCGGCATCAAGACATTTTTTCACATCGTCCGCAAACGCATCCGCTGTCATGGCAATGATCGCCACTGTTCCCGCGTCGGGCCTGTCCATTTTCCTTATCGCTTCAGCCGCCTCATAACCGTTCATTACCGGCATCCTGATGTCCATAAGGATCACATCATAATATCCCGTAGGCGAACGTCTGAACATTTCAGTGCCCTGTCTGCCGTCTTCCGCTATATCGAACAGCATCTCCTTTTCCATGAGCAGCGTTCTGACTATTTCCTGATTGAGCATATGATCTTCACATACCAGAACATGAAGTCCTGCCAGGATATCCTCATCCGGCGCCGAATCGTGTCTGCTGCGCTTATTATTCTCCCAGACAACCTGGTCGGCTTCCACATAATCGAAAAGGATATCTACTGTGAATACCGAACCTCCGCCCTGCCGGCTTTCGACGCTTATGGTCCCGCCCATCAGATCGACTAGTTTCTTGACTATAGCCAGCCCCAGACCGGTCCCTCTGCTTTCGGATACATCATTTCTGCCTTCCTGTGAGAAAGGATCGAACAGCACTTTCTGGAATTCCTCGCTCATGCCTATCCCGTCGTCCCTCACAGAAGCAGTGATGCGCTCCCTGTGGCCGGGCACAAGTTCATTCATGACTTCCAGTTCAATATTGCCGCCTTCGGGCGTGTATTTCACGGCATTAGAAAGCAGATTGAACATTATCTGATTGAAGCGGAGAATGTCCACAATAGGGATCGCATCCGCAACAGGAACTGTCTTCAAAGTAAGCTGCTGATTTTTCTCGTCACACAGAGGACGTATGACAGCTTCAAGATATCTGTCAAAATCCGCCATAAGATATGGCTCTTCGTGCAGTTCGATCTTGCCGCTCTCGGCCTTTGACATATCGAGGACATCGTTGATCAGGCCCAGAAGGAACGAGGAAGAAACGTCTATTTTATCCAGACAGTCTGCCGTCTTCGGATCATGATCTCCCTGCCTGGCTATCCTCGTCATCCCCATTATCCCGTTCAGCGGCGTGCGCATATCGTGACTGATCCGGGACAGAAATTCATCTTTCGACTTGTTGGCCATTTCCAGCTGGCGATTTTTTTCACGCAGGATCGCCTCGTTCCCGGCCTTTCTGCGCGATCTGTAAACCATTAATACGACCGCGGCGATCAGCACCGCAAAAATAAACACCAGCAGCACGATTTCAGCTGTGTGATAATAAATAAAATTGCGCAGCGAAAAATCCGTCTGATCAGCGGCGGTATTATTTATCACCGCCTGTTCGATCTCCTCGTCGGTCAGACCTGCTATTGCTTTGTTTATTTTTGATACCGCGGCCTTATCCGCTTTATTGCTGATGCCGAGATGTATCGGCAGTGAAACCTGCAGTTCCGACAAAAGCGTCAGATTATCGTATTTGAAAACCGTGGAAGATTTCTGCAGCTGCACTATGCTGATGAATGTGAGATCCGCCTGCCTGCGGGAAACGAGCTTAAGACAGTCGTCGAATGTCGGTGCCGTGACCTGAGTCCAGTCCGGATGCGTTTTACGGAGATATTTCTGCAGACCGATAAATGATTCATTGACCGCCACCGTCAATGCGCCGGAAGGCTTGATTTTGCTGCCGGCTCTCACAACGGCGATACTGTCCTCGGTGGTGTATTGTTTTGATGCTGTAATATTATATTTTTCCGCCAGCGCGTCATCGATATATACACCCGCAATGATATCGGCCTCGCCTTTGCCGATCGCTTCCCAGGCCGACTTCAGCGTGTCCTTGTGAACGTAATTGAATTCAATGCCGCTTTTCCCGGAAATCTTCTCCAGGATGTCGACATCTATCCCTTTATATGTCTCCGATGACTGATCATACCATTCGAAAGGATAATTATTGCTGTCGCAGAGGACATTCATGGATGTGCTCTTTGCTGCGGCTGACACCGGTGCAGGGAACAGGCCAGCCAGAACTGCCGTCAGACATATACAGATGACCGTTACTGCCTTTCCCAGTCTTTTCTTCATTGTCCGACTCATATACAAGCACCCCTGAACATTTATTCTATAATATGCGTGATTTCCAACTATATTGTTATTATAGCCTTTTCACATCAGACTGTCCATACTTGCTCATATTATTTGTTCCGGCTGTCTTCCCCGCTGCACCGATGACCTAATCCGTCAGACTTTTCCCGAATTCATACGCTTTTTCCGGGAAGTCCGTCTTCATCATCGCCTCAAGGTCGCCGCAGTCGAGTGCGAGTACACGGCCCCTGTCGTTCCAGCCGAGGTAATGCAGCATCGCTTCGTAATGCGACGTCACTCCCTTCATCACCCATTTGTACGGAAGATCCGCTGTCACGAGCAGCACTGTGTCGCATTTTCTGCCGCGCATCTGGATATTATAGCCGTGAAATCTGTCGATAACGGTTTTTATCTGCGCCGACATATCGAAGTAATAAAGAGGCGTTATAAACGCGATCAGATCCGCCTCAAGAAGATGCGGCGCCAGTTCTCTCATATCATCCGGGAATGCGCAGGCCGACGTTCCTTTCCCGCACGCTTCACAGCCGATGCACGGATGCACTGTCTTGAAAGCGCAGTCGAACCTGAAAACTTCATTGCCGGCCTCCTCCGCCCCGCGTATAAAATTGTCTGCTAATAAGAAAGAAGTCCCCTGTTTATGAGGACTTCCCGTCATTACTGTGATTTTCATATCTGCCCCCAGTCTTGTTAATGATCGTTTTTCTTTATTATCCGACCGGGGCAAAGCTTATTCAACGCAAAACTTTTTGCGGCACATGCCGTTCACTTTTTTATTTCCAGGCAGTAAAGGTGATCCAGCGGTCCGCTTCCCGTTCCCAGATCGAGGCCTGCTTCCAATGCGCCGGTAATGTATTCCTTGGCTGCGGCAACAGCATCGAAAAGGTCCCGGCCCGCTGCAAGACCGCAGGCGATCGCGGATGAAAGCGTGCAGCCCGTCCCGTGTGTGTTCGGATTGTTGACGCGCTCTCCCTTCAGCCAGCGAACCCGTCCGCCGGCAAACAGCAGATCGTTCGCGTTGTCCGCCAGGTGGCCTCCTTTTATAAGTATGCCGCCGTTTATCGGTACTCCGGCAGTCCCGTTCCCCGAGGCGATTTTCTCCGCTGCGCGCACCATGTCGTCCTCGCTGATGATCTTCATATCTGCCAGCACCTCCGCCTCGCGCAGGTTCGGTGTGATCACATCCGCCAGCGGCAGCAGTCTGTTCATCAGTGTATCGGCCGCGTCATCACGCAGCAGCCTGCTTCCCGACGTGGAGACCATTACCGGATCCGCCACGATATTTTCCGCCTTCAGCTCGGTCAGCCGGCCGGCGATGGCTTCTATTATCTCCGCTGATGAAACCATGCCTATCTTCACCGCGTCCGGACGGATGTCGCTGAAGACGCAGTCGATCTCGCTCGCCACGAAGTCGGCCGGCGCATCGAATACCCCGTACACACCTGTCGTATTCTGCGCGGTAAGCGACGTGACCGCACTCATCCCGTACATTTTATGCGCCGCTATAGTTTTAAGATCGGCCTGTATGCCTGCTCCGCCGCTGCTGTCCGATCCTGCGATAGTCAATACTTTTTTCATATGCACTCCTTTGTCATTTAACGGCTGCGGTCATTTTTTCAGAAAGGCTGCGCAGCTTCATCGTTGCTCCCATGATATCCTTCTGCCCGAATATCGCCGATATTATAGACACTCCGTCGCAGTGCGTACCGGCCAGCTTCATGATGTTCGTTTCATCGATGCCGCCGATCGCCACTACCGGAATACTGACCGCCTCGCAGATTTCTCTCAGCGTATCGAAAGATACCGCGACCGCGTCCCCTTTGGTGGCAGTGGCAAACATCGCGCCTACGCCAAGATAATCCGCACCGCGCTTTTCCGCCAGCAGCGCCTGTTCCACGGTCTGCGCGGAAACTCCCAGCACCATGTCATCGCCGATCAGTTTCCTGACATTGCCGGCCTCCATATCCTCCTGTCCTACATGTATGCAGTCCGCCCCGCACCTGATCGCGGCATCTACATCGTCATCGACCGCGAGCGGCACATTGTACCTTGCGCATATAGGTTTAATTTCCAGCGCTTCTTTCAGAAGCTCGCTGCTGCTCATTTCCTTTTCGCGGATCTGCAGCATCGTCGCGCCGCCTTTCAGGCATTCCTCCGCATCGTGCGCCAGCGTCCTGCCGTTCAGCCAGTGACGGTCCGTGATCGCATACATCAGCATAGCGCGGCGGATCTCGTCTCTGCTCATCTTACCTGATCTCATATTTCGCACCTCTTTCCAGAGCCTCTCCGTCCATTTTATATATCTCATCTATCAGGTGCGTCCTGAATGACGCGTTGCCTTCCGACCTCGACAAAGTAACGGCTTCCGCGAGTTCGCCCGCATAGCCCTCCGCCATTACTGCCGCAGCCGCTGCTTCGGTTACATTGTCCGGGTTCGCCGTCACGTACGCGGCGATCACCGCGGAGAGCATGCATCCCGAGCCGGTAATAGACGACATGATCGGGCGGCCGTTGGTGATGATCCAGGCTTTTTCACTGTCCGCCACGATGTCCGTCGCCCCGGTAATAGCTATTACTGTATCATGCGCCGCCGCCAGTTTTTTCGCCAGTCCGATGACGCTTTCGATATTGCCGGCATTCACCGCATCGGCCTCGGCCGCGTCGACTCCGCGGGTCGTGTTCGTATCCATCGCAATGGCTTTTATCTCGGAGATATTGCCCCTGATGACGGTGAAATGTATTTCCTTCATCAGTCTTTCGACAGTTTCGCTTCTCTCGCGCGAAGCACCAACGCCGACCGGATCGAGGACGACCGGATGTCCGAGTTCATTGGCCTTTTTGCCGGCCAGGATCATCGCTTCCGTCATCCCCAGCGTACCGATATTAATGCACAGTCCTCCGCAGATCGTCTGTATATCTTCGACCTCTTTTATTTCCTGCGCCATGATCGGCGCACCGCCGCAGGCCAGAAGTACATTGGCCACATCATTGACCGTTACGTAATTCGTCATATTATGTATCAGCGGATTGCCGGTACGTACATTTTCCAGACATTCTTTCAACATTTGTTTTTCCTCCTTATTTTGTATGCTGACCGGCTGTGTTTCTCAGCGAAGCCGTGTTGTATATTTTATGAGCCGCGTAGCATAACACAATCGTCGCCGCCATTACAGGCGCCGTGTAGCCCACCGGCGTATCGACCGACATGCACAGTCTGTACAGAACGAAGCCCGCTGCCCACACCGCCAGGTCGATAACGTTGACATTCGATTCTGAATGATCTTCCTTCAGAATGAAGGCATCGGTGATCATGATCGCGATCATCGGCGCGAACACCGAACCTATGAGATACAGGAAATTGGTGATCTGAGTAATAGGCGTAAGTATCGCGAGCGCTGTGCCCATGACGGTTACGACTATCGCCGATTTCTTTTCGTTTATTTTCGCGTTGATGCTGACCGAACTCACGCCGGCCGAATACGCATCCAGGAATGTGGTCGTGACTGTGGAGAAGATAATGATTACGAGTCCGGCTATCCCCAGTCCCGCCTGCACCATGATCACGGCGATATCGTTCTGACCTGTCAGTATCGTCCCGCCGAGTCCTATGAGAAACATCCAGCAGCTCGTTATTCCGTATATCACAACGCTGACAGCCGAGGCCGCCTTTTTCTTTTCCGCAAATCTCGTATAGTCCGCAATAAGCGGAAGCCATGAAAGAGGCATGGCCGCCGCGAGTTCAACTCCCGAACCGAAAGACATGCCGCCGGCCGCTGAAGCCGTGAAATTGCCCGACCTGATGATAACTGCGCTCAGCACTATCGTCAGTATGAAAAGTCCCGCCATGGCAATGGTGTTTACCGGTCCGAGGTTTTTCACGCCGATGACCAGCCAGACGATGATCAGTGCGCCGATAATGAGGCACCACACCCACGATCCAGTCGCGATCACCGCGTTCGCCGCCGCGGCGCCGCTCACGATCATTACTGCCGTCCAGCCGATGAGCTGCAGAACGTTCAGCGATGAGAACAGCAGAGAGCCTTTTTTGCCAAAGGCCAGCTTGACTGTTTCCATCGCGCTGATTTCTTTTTTTGCTCCGATGAGCCCGGCCAGGAACAGCGGTATGCATCCGATGAGATGCCCCAGCAGTATCGCCAGTATGCCGTTTTTAAAGCCCAGCGGCGCCATTTGCATACCGGTGATTATTTCCGCCATCGAAACAGCTGCTCCGAACCAGATCAGCCCGTTTTCGAATACGGATGTTTTTTTATTTTCCATTTAGTCCTCTCTTTCCCCTGATGCCAAATAAAAAGGAGAGACCTCATCTGGCCTCTCCGAATAGAAAACTTCTCGTCTCCCTACGTTGGCATTATCCAAATCAGGTTAAAGGGTAGAAGTTGATTACTTCCTCTCAGCCCGCATACGAGCTCCCCTGTCATATTATTTATCCTGCTTCTCTACGGTATCACCGGACGCCTGCCTTGTCAACAATTACCCGTATAAAGCGAGACAGGCCCGCGGGCGGCGGATCTTTTCTGTCCATGATGTCGGGAGTCAAGTCCATAATGTGGTGTAAATTGCATTCGGTCATCATTTCTTAAGCTGCTCTCAGCAAAGGAACCAGTTTTTCCCGTTCATCATAGTATTCTGTCATACTGAACACTCTTGATTTTGTTGAC
>JALCRY010000010.1 GCA_022652985.1 Eubacteriaceae bacterium
ATCGAAGAAGGACTGAGATTCGCTATCAGAGAAGGCGGAAGAACAGTAGGATCCGGAGTTGTAACAGAGATCATCGAGTAATTCGAAACAAAAGACAGGTCACAAGACCGCGCCATGCAGCGCGGTCTTGTTTTATCTGCGAAAAGCAGGCAGGGAGCCGATATCAGATTTCATATCCCGGCACTGTTCAAAGTTATGGTGAATGTGCTTCCGGACCCGCGGACACTGTCAGCGGAGACGGTCCCGCCGTGAGCTTCGGCTATCCATTTCACCATAGCCAGGCCCAGACCGAAACTGTCGTCGGTCTGTGTGCGCGAGCGGTCGGCTTTGTAGAAGCGGTTGAAAATGTTCGGCAGATCTTTTTCCGAGATCCCGATGCCGTCGTCTTTGACGGCTATAATAATATGATCATCTTGCTGTGTGAGGGAAAGCAGGACTTCTCCCGGCGGATCATTGTATTTAATAGCATTGGCAATAAGGTTGGAGACGGCTCTGATCATCATAGTCTGATCGCCGGTGAAAAATATTCCGCTTTGCACATCACTGCCAAGATGTATGCCTTTCGTCTCTGCGGCCTGTGTAAAACCATCTAAAGTATCGCTGCATACAGAAGACAGATCAAAGAGTTCCTTCTCCATTACGGCATCTTTGTCCATCGTGCGCGACAGCTGCAGCAGCTGCCGTATCATGGACATGGAACGTCTGCACTGCTTCTGGATTATTTCCAGCGATTCAGCATATTCCGCCGCCTCATGATTTTCGCGAAGCATAAGTTCGCATTCGGATAGTATCACTGACATAGGTGTTTTCAGTTCATGGGAAACGTCGGAACTGAACTGCTTTTCTGCGACGAAAGCGGTTTCCAGACGTTCGATCATGCTGTTCAGTGTCTCGGTCAGATAGTAGAGTTCATCCTTGTTTTCTCCCAGCGGTATCCTCATGCTGAGATCTTTGCCGGTATTGATGTGCTCGGCGGCGGCCGTGATCTCGCTGACAGGTTCAAAAGCTTTGCCGGTTATGCGTCTGCCGGCGAGGATGGCCAGTATCAGCACCAGCGGCAGGATAATAAGCATGCTCAGGATGACAGCGCGCAGAGTTGCCGAGCTGTTATCTGTGTTATATATTCCGCGGATCCATATACCCTGTCCGTTCTCATAAGTGTTATAGAGATCGTAGACGAGCCATTTCTCATCGGAAATATTTACGGTGCGGTAATGTCCGGCGGAAAGCGGGACAGTTTTGGTGAAGGCCGACGGTACGGAGCCTTTGATCAGCGTCCCCTTGTCACTGTATACGAGCAGGGTGACCCCTTTATAGTAATTGTCGAAATCATCGTCTATTTCGATGACGCTGTGATCGCTTTCGATTTCATCAAATGAATTTTGCACAGCATCGGTGAGGGTGCTTTTGGATATTGTATTGGTCTGGAGGTCTATGGTTATGATGAATACGCCAAATACGAGTACAGTGACGGCCACTAGTACCAGCGAATAATACAAGGTAACTTTTTTCCGGATCGACATATTTTTCATTTGATCACATAACCCATTCCTCTGACTGTCTGAATCAGCTTCTCATCAAAGTCCGCATCCACTTTGCGGCGGAGAGCGCGGATATATACATCTACAATATTACTGCTTCCCTCATAGTCATAATTCCAGATGTGCGCTTCGATTTTGTCTCTGGAAAGGATCATCCCTTTGTTGTGCATCAGGTATTCGAGGATAGCGTATTCTTTGGCGGTAAGGATTATTTCCCGTCCTTCGCGGGCTGCTATTTTTGTTCTGGTGTCGAGGGTCAGAGTACCTACGCGCAATATATTATCGGTCTGTTCGACTCCGCTGCGCCTGATCATTACGCGTATACGCGCAGCCAGCTCTTCCAGCGAAAAAGGTTTCGTCATATAATCGTCTGCACCGCTGTCGAGACCGGTGACCTTGTCTTCCACGGTATCTCTGGCTGTAAGGAGCAGAACGGGAACAGTTTGCTGCTGCGTGCGGATTTTTTTCAGGACGGAAAGTCCGTCGATGCCGGGGAGCATGATATCCAGTACAACTGCATCGTAGTCCGCGGATCCGATGAAGTCAACAGCGTCGAGGCCGTCGAAACAGCAGTCGGAAGAATAACCTTCCGCCCTCATGAATGCGGCGATATTCTCACAGAGCTGCCTCTCGTCCTCCACTATAAGTAATCTCATATATTTATCCCTCCAATATGATTCTATCATAAAGACAGAAAATGAAAAAACAATGAATTTTTCATTTTGGTTTCATAATCGGACGCTAGGATAACACCATAAAAGATAACGGAAAGTTAATGAGAAGCGAGGAGAATCAAAATGAAAGGGAAAATAAAAAAGAAGTATGTACTGATTGCAGCAGCAGCTTCATTTGCAGTAATAGCGGCAGCGGCAGCGACGACAGCTCTGGCGGGTACGATGACGGCTGACGAAGCCAGGGCGCTGGCGAAGACATATGTTACAGAGAAGGCAGAATTGCTGGCGTGTGAGGAAGAAAGCACCAAATATGAAATCGCTTACCGGGATGCATCAAAAAAGGAAACGTTTGAGGTAGAAGTAAACAAGGATGCTCAGAAAGTCAAGAAAGTGGAAATGCAGATCGATAACGATCAGGGAAGCAAAGATGTTAAGCTGGCAAAAACCGACGTAGAGAAAATCATCCAAAAGAGCTTTCCGGGAGTTACAAGTATAGATATCAATCTGGAAAAGGAACACGGATTATACGAATATGAGGTCAATTTCAAAGCCAATGATTTTTACGGCAGCGCGGAAATAGATCCGTCCTCCGGAACTATCCTTGAAAGTACAGTTAAGTACGGTACTGCGACAGTGATCCCTGGTGAAAGCAAAGATATGCTGACATCTGCCGAAGCCGAGCAGGCTGCCGTCAAAAAAGCCGGCGGCGGAACAGTCGATGACATCGATCTGGAGGAAGAAAACGGCAGGTATTACTATGAAGTCGAGCTGGTAAAGGACAATAAAGAATATGATTATATCGTAGACGCGGCCACCGGTGAAGCAACACTGGACGGCAGTCATGATCAGTATATCGGCAGTGACGACGATGAAGAAAACGCTGCAGCAAGTAATTCCGGCAGTTCACGCATTTCAGCCTCGGAGGCGAAAGCCATAGTGCTCAGGAAGATCCCCGGCGCGTCGATCAGCCATATAAGCCTGGATAAGGAAGACGGAATATATGTTTATGAAGGTGAGGCAGTACGCGGAAATAATGAGTACGATTTTGCAGTGAACGCATCATCCGGAGTGATCATTGAATGGGACGAAGAGGCGGCGGAAACGAATGACGGCAGCGATGATGAGTCTGCTGACGATGAGGATGAGAATGAAAGCGGTCATGACGCGGATGAGAACGAGAACGATCATGATGATGACAGCGGCAGTGACGATGAAGGCGAAGAGGCCGATGACTGACCGCAGGCCCTGCCCGATATCTTCACTACGTGCGCGAAAAACAGCATTTCGTGAGAAAGCGCCCCAAAGAATGAAATTCGGGTTATACTGAATACGATATTAGATATCCACTACCCCAAATACGTGATAATCTATGCGAGTGATCCGGCGATAAGGCCGGATCGCTTATTTTTTGCCGAACCGGTCCGTTTGCTTTATATCCTTTAATAATCCGCCTAAAAGTAATATAATCAATAGGTAAGAAACATTAGCAGCGGAAGAGGACGATATGAGCAACTTACGAAGGACAGCAATAATAACAGCAGCGGCAGTGATCGCTGTTTCTATGCTCTTTTTACCAGCCGGCGCAAGTGTTTCAGCCGCGTCAGCGGCATCCTGCAATGCGCCTTTCCCGCAGCATGCCGATTATTATTCCTGCACATTGCCTTCAGTCTCCAGGGCGAAGATCGACCGGGAAACGGAAGACTATTATGATCTCTGGAAGGCGCGTTATGTGCGCACTGATAAATATTACCGTAAATCGCAAGGTGTTACGACGCGTTACATCCTTTACAATCAGAACCATCAGACATATGCCGATACGAAGAATACTGTCGCGGTCACCACTTCAGAAGCGGAAGGATACGGCATGATCATTACTGCGGCGATGGCCGGGTACGATAAAGACGCAAAGGAATATTTTGATTCGATGTATAGATATTACAGGCGTTTTCGGAGCACCGCGAATGAAGGGACGTATCTGATGGCGTGGCAGCAGTCGGATACAGGCAGGAAACTCGTCTGCACCGGCGGGAGATGTTCGGCGTCGGACGGAGACATTGATATTGCCTACGCATTGCTCCTCGCCGATAAGCAATGGGGCTCTGACGGAACTGTGGATTACAAACAGGCTGCAGCGGGTATAATAAGCGACATATATAAATACGAAGTGAATAAAACGACCGGTACGATACAGTATGGAGACTGGGTGAGGTGGTCGAAGCATTCAAGCAGAGAATACACCGGAACGCGTTCATCGGATTTTATAACGGCGGAGCTGAGGGCATTTGTCAAGGCTGATCCTGCGCATGACTGGAACAGAGTCGTCAGAAAAACATATGCGGCTGTCAGTTATATGAATAAAAAGTACTCGGCTGACAGGGGACTGCTTCCGGATTTTATGTACAGGAAAGATGGAAAGTTCAGGCCGGAGAAACCATATAAGCATGAGAGCGCGCTCGACGGAGGCTACGGGTACAATGCCTGCAGAGTGCCGTGGAGGATCGGGACGGATTATCTCGTGAACGGCAGCACATCGGCCGGGAAGGAGACGGCGCGGCTCAATAAATGGATCAGGAAAAAGACCGGCGGAGATCCCGCAAAGATAGCCGCGGGGTATAAACTTTCGGGGAAAAAGGCCGCTGATTACAGCGATATGTGTTTCACGGCGCCGTTCCTGGTGTCGGCCGTATGTGATACTTCGGGCGATGCGGCAGCGCAGAAATGGACCGATGCGCTCTGGGAGAAAGTTACGGAAAAGAAAACCGAGAATTACTATAACGATACGCTAAAACTGCTATGTATGATCACGGCCGGAGGAAACTGGATAACACCGTGACCTGACAAGAGAAAACAGAGGTGAAAGACATGAAAATCAAATTTTGCGGCGCAGCAACGGGCGTGACCGGAAGCTGTCACATGATCACATCGGGCACTCATAAGATACTTCTGGACTGCGGACAGTTCCAGGGCGGAAAAGCGCAGGAAGCCCTCAATTATGAGGAATTTCCTTTTGATCCCGCGGAGATAGAATGCGTTGTTCTGAGTCACGCGCATATCGACCACTGCGGCAGACTTCCGCTGCTCATGAAGAAAGGCTTCAAGGGCAAGATCTACTGTACTGAAGCGACTGCGGATCTTCTCGACGTCATGCTGAAGGACAGCGGGTACATACATGAAAAAGAAGCGGAGTGGCAGAACAGGAAAAACGAGCGTGCAGGCCGCCCTCTGGTGGAGCCGCTGTACACGTTCAACGATGCGGTCGACTGCCTGAAATACATACAGCCGGTGCTGTACGATCAGCTCATAGATATTAACGACGATATGAAAATCGTGTTCAATGATGCGGGGCACATCCTCGGATCGGCGATCACCGAGCTGTGGACCGATGAAGGCGGCAAGGTAACGAAGCTCGTGTTCTCGGGCGACCTCGGCGCGACGGGAAGACCGATCCTCCGCGACCCGACGATAATCAAAAAGGCGGATTATGTCATCATGGAGACGACTTACGGCAACCGCCTGCATCCTGAGAATTCGGGAGATATAGAAAAGCTGATAGAAATAATCGTGAAGACTGCTAAACGCGGAGGCATAGTAGTTATTCCGTCGTTTGCGGTAGGACGCACGCAGGAGCTCATATATCAGCTCAACCGTTTCTATGAGGAAAATAATAAATACAGAGATGAACTGGAAAGACTCAATGTTTATGTAGACAGCCCGATGGCAACGACGGCGACGGAAGTGTTCAGAAGGAACGCCGATGTATTCGACGAAGAGACGAAGGCATATATATTGAAGGGCGATAATCCGCTCGATTTCAAGAATCTGAAATTCACCAGGACGACTGAGGAATCGCAGGCACTCAACTTTGACCGCCAGCCGAAGATAATCATTTCCGCGAGCGGCATGTGCGAAGCCGGCAGGATCAGGCATCATCTGAAGCACAACCTCTGGGATCCGAGATCGTCTGTCATATTCGTCGGTTATCAGGCAGAGGGAACGCTCGGCAGAAATCTGCTGAACGGACTCAAGGACGTAACGCTTTTCGGCGAGACGATCCACGTGAACGCCGAGATATACAACCTCGAAGGATTTTCGGGGCACGCCGACAAAGACGGTCTGATGGAATGGCTCAAGGGTTTCCAGGTGACGCCGAAGCAGCTGTTCCTCGTGCACGGGGAGCTGGAATCCAAAGAAGCATTTGCGGCAAGTGTGAAGCAGGAGACCGGATACGATGCGACGATAGTGCGCGAAGTCTCCGAATATGAACTCGAGAGCGGCGAATGTCTGTCGAGATCCGAAGCGCTGGCTGATGCGATGGATGAAGAGACGATCGAGGATATCAGGAGGAAAGTCGCGGATGTCCATGAGGAGATGGAAAAAATACTCTACAATACCAGACTTCTCGTCGGGCAGGAGGTATCACCGGAGCAGCTGGCCAACATCAACAACGTGGTCAGAAGCCTGGAGAAGGATGCCATGCAGCTGAGCACAGCGGTCATAGAACCGAACGACAATTCATTTGACCTCAAAGTAACGCCGAAAGTATAAGGAGAACAATTAATGGTAAAACATATAGTAATGTGGAAATTCAAAGACAGCGTTTCCGCTGAACAGAAAGAAAAGCTGCGCGCAGAGCTGCCGGGGGATTTCGCGGCGCTCGTTGATAAAGTGCCGTCGCTGAAAGCTGTGAAATTCGTTTCCTGTCCTCTGTCGTCGAGCACTCACGATATGGCGCTCATGACGGAACACGACGATGCCGCAGGACTGGCCGCATATTCCGGACATCCTGAGCATCAGGCCCTGGCAAACGCAAAAGTCCGCCCTTTCACAACGGAGAGAGCGGCCCTGGATTACGATGATTAGCATGTACATACTCAGAAAACTGCTGTGGGTGATGCTCATAGCAATGCTTCTGCTTGATTACAGCGGACGCATAACAGATCCGAAGCAGAGACTGGCGCTGAACGTGCTGTTCGGCCTCTTCTCCGCAATGGTCCTTTACTCGGGACTGTCGAGTGCATTCCGCGGTTCGCCGTCGGCTTCCGCGATCATAGGCATAGTGCTCGGCGCGGTTTGTCTTGCGGACAGCGTGAAGAACATCATGGAGTACAGACGCTGAGACCGGAAATGTCTCAGAGCGCGAGCCCGGCTTTCTTCAGCATGGCGCTGATGTTTTCGAATGTCTCCTGATTCTTGCATCCGATGCGGTGCGTATGGATGCCGTCGGTAAGAGTACTGAGCGGCTGTGAATCGTCGGCTTTGACTTTTTCTACGAACATGTCGACTTCATAGCGCGACGAGACATTGAGGGGGCCTGTGAGTTCGCCGTACAGCGGATGCTCGATCGTTACATCGATCGCGGTCCCGCCGTAATCTACAATAATATACAATTCTTCCTGAAGTCTGTTCAGTCTGTGTCTGACTGCGACAGTCCCGACATATCCGAAATTGCCGCGGACGTCAGCTTCGAGAATATAACCGCGGGGGGTGGCCATTACCGGCTGCCCTTCTGCGCGGAGTATGGCTACATCGCCGACGATGATCTGCCTGCTCACATTGAATTTTTCCGCAAGCAAAGAAGCGCTGACAGGCTCATGCGAGCTGCGCAGCATCTCCAGGATTTCATTTCTTCTGCTCAATGGATTCATTACTGGTTTCCTCCGATTCCTGTATATTATACAATGAAACAGGAAATAATGCACACAATGTAAATATCTTACATATTAATCAGCCTTTAATCTTGCTGTGATATATTGATATGTAAAGGATGGAAGGGATAGCATGGTTTATAAAAGACAAAATATCAAAAAAATCACGGCAGTAATACTGGCGGCAATAGTAAGTCTGGCGTTCATGCCGGCGTTCACGGCGGATGCGTTCGCTGCGTCTTCGCTTCCCGATGACCCGCAGGCGCCGGCTGCCGCATCGTCAGCGTCGAAAACGACATCTGCGGTCACGGCGAAGGCAGTGTCATCACCGACAATACCCGCGCAGTTCAGCGGGTATAAGGCGTATTACGGTCCGGACATTTCATACTATAATTCCAGCACCGGTACGTTTCTGACGACTAAGCAGTGGGCGAATATCAAAGCCGCAGGATATAAATTCGCGATCATACGCGTCGGCTACCGCGGCCTCACATCGGGAGGTCTGTATCCGGACAGCGGCTTCGCGCAGAATATACAGTCGGCGCGTGCGGCGGGGCTCAAAGTCGGCGTCTATTTCTTTTCGCAGGCCCTTTCGGTCTCTGAAGCCAAGGCAGAAGCTAACAAGACACTGGAACTTATCGAGCCGTATAAGTCATATATAGATCTGCCGGTGGTCATGGACTATGAGTATCAGAAAAACGGGCGTCTCACGACAAGCAAACCAAGCACGGCTGTCAAGACAAAAGCGGTCAACGCCTTCTTCGGCGTGATCGAGGATGCGGGTTATACGCCGATGCTCTATGCGAGCAGAAGCTTCCTGGAAAATAGTCTCAATGCAGAAGATATAGACAGCTCCGGTGAGATCTGGCTGGCGCAGTGGGCGTCTTCGACTTCGTACAGCGGCGATTTCAGCTTCTGGCAGTGGACGGATGCCGGAACGATCTCCGGATTCTCCGGTAAAGTTTTCGATCTGAACGCCTGGTATACTAAGGACGTCCATCAGTACGATATGTCCTACGAGAAGCAGAAGCCGACAGGACTTTCCCAGTCGGCACGGACCGGGACGAGCGTGACTCTGACCTGGACAGCAGCCCGCAAAGCGGACAGCTATACGATATACCGTTCAGATACATATACGGGCACGTTCGTGAAAGTCGGCACGAGCACCGGCACTTCGTTCAAGAACACGGGACTTACTCCGGGCAGGGAATATTACTACAAGATAACTGCGAGCGGCACGGACTACACGGGGACAGCAATCACGAGCGGGAAGACCTCCGGCTATGAGCGCGCATATTCCACGGCGCCTTACAAGACGGTGGTCAGGCTGAAGGAAACGGCGGATCTGTATAAGAGACCGAACACCACGACGCTGACGAGCATCGCCGGCGGCACGAAGCTTACGAGCATCACGAAGTCGAAAGACAAGAACGGTGAGTACTGGTACCGCGTGGAGTATACGTCAGACGGCACGACCTATAACGGCTATCTGCAGGCGTCGAATCTCACGCTGACACGGACAGGAACGACGAAGCAGAAAGTGAATCTCAGAAAGTCGGCGACCACCTCGAGCACGAAGATACTGACACTGGCCAAAGGCGTGACCGTGACGATCAGGGGCACGAAGAAAGATTCTGCCGGAGATACCTGGTATAAAGTAACATATAAAAAGAGTTCATCTAAAACATACAAAGGATATGTTTTCGGGAGTTATATAAAATAAGAGAAATGCAGGCATACCGGGAGGTATGTCTGCTTTTTTGCCCGAAGCACAGGAGTGAAAGGGTTCTTTTTCCTTTATCGGGGACCGCGGATATGTTAGAATATCGGCATGGACTATTTAAATAAATTAAACAACAAGCAGCGCGAGGCAGCGCTTTATACAGAGGGACCGCTTCTGATCCTTGCGGGAGCGGGTTCGGGCAAGACTGCGACAATGACTCACAGGATCGCCCATCTGATCAGGGACAACGGAGTCAGCCCGTATAACATACTGGCAGTGACATTTACGAACAAAGCGGCGGGAGAGATGCGCGACCGTGTGGAGGAGATCCTCGGCGGCAGCGTGAATATGTGGATCATGACATTCCATGCCGCCTGTCTTCGCATACTCAGAAGGCATGCGGATATACTGGGCTATACGAATTCTTTCATTGTATACGACCCGGTGGACACGAAGGCCGTAGTCAAGAAAATATTGAAGGACCGCGCGATCGACGAAAAGAAATTCCCGGTGGGAAGTCTTCTGGGGGCGATCAGTCATGCGAAGGAAGCCGAGATAGGGCCGGACAGATACAAGAACGAGTACGGAGGCGGATACAGAGAGGAGATCATCGCCGGCGTATATTCGGAGTATCAGAAGACTTTGAAGGACAACAACGCGATGGATTTCGACGATCTGCTTTGGAATGCTGTTAAAGTATTCGACAGAGATGAAGCCATTCTCCTGGAATATCAGAACAGGTTCCGCTATATCATGGTCGACGAGTATCAGGATACAAACAAGACGCAGTATAAATTTGTCAGGATGCTCGCGGAAGGTTCGGGCAATATCTGTGTGGTCGGGGACGACGACCAGTGCATCTACCAGTGGAGAGGCGCCGATATTTCCAATATCCTGGATTTCGAAAAGGATTTCCCGGGCGCGAAGGTCATAAAGCTCGAGCAGAATTACCGTTCGACCGGCAATATTCTCGCGGCGGCGCATTCCGTCATCGAACACAACACGCACAGAAAGAGCAAAAAACTCTGGACCGACGCCGACGACGGCAGCAAGATCGTGTATCACAGAGCGGACAATGAAAAAGAAGAAGCGTATTACGTAGCGCAGGAAATAAACAGACTCTGCACGGAGGACAGGAAGTGGAACGATTTCGCGGTGCTCTACAGGACGAACGCGCAGTCAAGAAACTTCGAGGAAGCTCTTTCGGCGCGGGATATCCCTTACCGGGTAGTCGGCGGCGTGAGGTATTACGACAGAAAAGAAATAAAGGACATCGTTGCCTACATGCGCCTGGTCATGAACCCGGCGGATGATCTGGCCATGATGAGAATAATAAACGAACCGAAGCGCGGCATCGGCGGTACGACGCAGGCCAAGATAGCCAAGACGGCGGAGGTGATGGGGACCAGCGTTTTCGAGACACTGTGCGATGCGGATATCCGCAATTCACTTTCTGCCAAGGCCTCGCAGATGACGGCGGAAATGATCGAAACTCTGCAGCATTACCACGACGAGATGGATAATCTGCGCGTCAGCGACATCTACGACGGTTTGCTGAACGGTACGGGATACCTGAAAGCGCTCGAAGAAAAGGACAATGTCGAAGCGGACGGCAGGATCGAAAACCTGCTTGAGTTCAAATCGGTAATATATGATTATGAAGAGGAAGGCGAGCTGACTCTGTCGGATTTTCTGGAGAGGATAGCGCTGCTTTCGGATATAGACAATCATGACGAGAACGAGAATGCAGTAACGCTCATGACGATGCACAGCGCGAAGGGCCTCGAGTTCCCGATGGTTTTCATGCCGGGCATGGAAGACGGGCTGTTTCCGAGCATGCGTGACAATACCGAGCAGGAAATGGAAGAGGAGAGACGGCTCTGCTACGTCGGCATGACGAGAGCAAAAGAGCGGCTCTGTTTCACAAGCGCGGAACTGAGGATGCTTTACGGGAAAACGAATTATACGAGAGAATCGCAGTTTCTCCGGGAACTCGATCCTCATCTGATCGACGGCGACGGAATATACGTTAAGAAGAAGGAAGTCGAGCTCGGTTCATCCGTTCCGTTTGACGGATACGCACGCGAGATCCCGGCAAAACCGTTCAATGCCTTCAGCGCCGCGAAGAAAGAAGTGCACGCGAAGGAAAAGCGCCGGCCGATAAAGCTGGCCGCGGGAGATATCGTGGAGCACGGCAAGTTCGGACGCGGCATGGTCGTGAAAATAGACAAAGGCATCGTCGAAGTAATGTTCGATACTGCAGGCAAGAAGAAACTTGCGGTGGATGTCGCACCGCTCACCAAGGTGGAGTAAATGGAAGATAAAAAAGAGCTCATAAAACAGAAGATCGCAGTGCTCAATGAAGCGGCCAGGGCGTACTACACCGAGTCGCGTGAGATCATGAGCAATTTCGAGTACGATAAACTCTATGATGAACTCACAGCACTTGAAGAGGAAACAGGCATCATCCTGAGCAGCAGCCCGACGCAGAATGTCGGCTACGAGACGCTCAGCAGCCTGCCGAAGGAGAGACATCCTGCGAGGATGCTGTCGCTCAACAAGACGAAGAGCGTGGACGAGCTGGCGGCTTTTGCCGGCAGTCATAAGTGTCTGCTTTCGTGGAAGATGGACGGCCTGACGATCGTGCTGACTTACCGCGGCGGGAAACTTTTCAAGGCAGTTACACGCGGCAACGGCGAGGAAGGCGAGGTCATCACGAACAACGCAAGAGTATTCGCGAATCTGCCGGTGAAGATCGAGTTCGGGGGAGAACTCATCTTGAGGGGCGAAGCGACGATTTCCTATTCGGAGTTCGAACGGATAAATGAAATGCTGCCGGAAACGGATGCGGAATACAAAAACCCGCGGAATCTCTGCAGCGGTTCGGTCAGACAGCTGAACAACAAGATCACGGCGGAGAGAAACGTAATGTTCCGTGCCTTCACTCTGGTGAGCGCGGGACCTGCGCCGGCCGGCGAGACGGGAGCAGACGCGCCTGCTCCGGACTTCGGGAACTCGCGCGAAAAGCAGCAGCTATGGCTGAAAGATCAGGGTTTCGACATAGTCGATTATATCGTAGTCACAGGGGAAAACATGGCGCAGGGTGTGCAGAAATTCGCTGATGAGATCAGCGGTAATGATATGCCTTCAGACGGTCTTGTTCTGGTGTACGACGATATTGAATTCGGCAGATCGCTGGGGACGACGGCCAAGGCGCCGCGCGACAGCATCGCTTTCAAATGGAGCGACGAGATCAGGGAAACTAAGCTCATCGAGATCGAGTGGAGCGCATCGCGCACCGGCCTGATCAATCCGATCGCGGTATTCGAACCTGTGGAACTCGAGGGCACCACGGTCAGCAGGGCTTCAGTGCATAACGTCAGCATAATGAAAGATCTGAAACTGGGCCTCGGAGATTCGATTGAAGTCTACAAAGCGAACATGATAATTCCGCAGATCGAACGCAACCTCACCGGCAGCGGCACCGCGGAGATACCGGATAAATGTCCGGTCTGCGGCGGCGAGACGGAGATACGCGGGGAGTCCGGCGTGGAAACACTTTACTGCCTGAACCCGGAATGCCCGGCGAAAAAGATAAAATCGTTCTCGCTTTTTGTGAGCCGGGACGCCATGAATATAGAAGGACTGAGCGAGCAGACGATAGAGAAGCTTCTGGGACTGGGCTTTGTCAGAGAACCGGCGGACTTCTTCCGGCTCGAGCGTTATCGCGAGGGTATTGAGTCGATGGAGGGGTTCGGCGAGAAATCGTTCGAAAATCTGCAGAAGGCGGCGGAAAAAGCACGCAGCACCAATGCGGCCAGAGTGCTTTACAGCCTCGGCATCAGCGGCATCGGCGTCGCGAACGCCAAAGTCATCTCGAAAGCCTGCGGCGGCGACATGGCGAAGATCAGGACGCTGACAAAAGAAGAACTGCTGGAGATAGACGGCATCGGCGGCGTCATGGCCGATTCGGTCGTATCGTTTTTCGCGGATGAAGAGAACTGCAGGAAGCTCGACGATCTGCTGGCGGAGATAAAGATCGAAAAAGAAACGAATAATGCGGAGCAGATATTCGCCGGCATGACATTCGTCATCACCGGGAGTCTGCAGCACTTCGAAAACAGAGAAGAACTCAAGGAAGAAATCGAGGCGCGCGGTGGAAAAGCCGCAGGGTCGGTCAGCAAAAAGACGGACTTCCTCATCAACAACGATGTGAACAGCGGCTCGGCAAAAAATAAAAAAGCTCAAGAACTCGGTGTGCCGATCGTTGCGGAAGACGAGTTCATGGAAAAATTCGGCATACCCGGAAGGAGATAAAAATGCTCAAAGTGGGAAAGCTCGACAGCGACCTGCTCAAAGAGATCGTATTCGATAAAATAACATATAAAAGGCCGGAGGTCATCACCAGGCCGGGAATAGGCGAAGACTGCGCGGTAGTCGATTTCGGAGACTATGAATGCGTCATGTCCACGGATCCCATCACCGCGGCCATCAGTGACATCGGCAGACTGTGCATCCATATTTCATGTAACGATATTGCTTCGAACGGCATACAGCCTGTCGGCATACTGCTCGCCGTATTGCTGCCCGTCGGCACTACCGAAGAGCAGATTGCGGAGATGATGAGGCAGGCCGGGGAGGCGAGCGCGGAACTCGGAGTCGAGATAATCGGCGGACATACGGAGATCACCGATGCGGTGAAACAACCGGTCATTACTTCCACGGCGATCGGCAGAGGCCCGAAAGGCGGCTCGCAGAGCGCCGACGATATTGTTCCGGGAGACTTTCTCCTGATCACGAAAAAGGCGGGCATCGAAGGCACCGGCGTCATCGCCAGGGACAAGGCTGATGAGCTTGCGAAATTCATGACTGCTGAAGAAGTGGAAAAAGCGCAGGATCTCCTGAAACTCGTGAGCGTCGTCAAAGAAGGCGTCATAGCGGGCGGCATAGGGACCCACGGCATGCATGATGTCACGGAAGGCGGCGTGCTGGGCGCAGTATGGGAGATGTGCAGCATAGCGGGGGTCGGGTGCGAGATCGACCGTGAAAGCATTCCCGCGGAAGCAGTAACGCTCAAGATGTGCGGGCATTACGGCATCGACCCGCTGAGGCTGATATCAAGCGGCTGCATGATGATCGCAGCGGCGGCGGACAAAAAAGATGAGATGACGGCGGCGATAGAAGCTGCCGGGATAGATGTGTGTTGTATCGGCAGGATCATGCCGGCAGAATACGGACTCAGGATATCCGGAGGCGGGAGATCGGCAGAAATAACCCCGCCGGAACCCGATGAGATCTATAAAGTGGTCGGGTAAAAAATAAATAAAGCAGAAGTTGACTATAATCGGCAAAACACATATAATTGTACAGTATGAAATTGCCTTTTGACAGCTCCGTTCGGCTCGGACTGGGTCCTGCGCAATAAGACACTGTGAACCTTGTCAGGTCCGGAAGGAAGCAGCAATAAGCGGAGGCTCTTATGTGCCGCAGACAAGCCTTTTTCGGCCGGCGGAGCTATCAAAGGGCGATTTCTTTTAAATTATAAAAGGGAGAGGACATGTATAAAGCGCTGTATCGTGCCTACAGGCCTGAAGTCTTCGACGAAGTCATCGGCCAGGATCACATAGTGAGGATATTGAAGAATCAGATATCGCAGGGAACTGTTTCCCATGCGTATCTTTTCTGCGGCACGAGAGGAACGGGGAAGACGACTACTGCTCGTCTGCTCGCCAAGGCGGTCAACTGCACAGGCGAAGGCGAAAGACCCTGCGGCAGATGCGAAAACTGCCTGGCCATCAAGAACGGCAATTTCGTCGATCTGATCGAGGTCGATGCGGCCTCGAACAACGGCGTAGATGATATCAGAAGCCTGCGTGAAAGCGTGAACTATCCGCCGGCGGTGGGCCGGAAAAAAGTCTATATCATAGACGAGGTGCACATGCTTTCGTCGAGCGCGTTCAATGCTCTGCTCAAAACGCTGGAAGAACCTCCCGAAGCAGTAATGTTCATACTCTGCACGACGGAGCCGGAAAAACTGCTCCCGACTGTATTGTCGAGATGCATGAGGATGGATTTCCGGCGCGTGCCGGAGGACAGCCTCCTCGAGAGACTCAAAAAGATCTGCGGCGAAGTCGGAGCGGAGATAGACGATGATGCTCTGAGACTGATCGCCGTCAATGCCGACGGCTCGGCCAGAGACGGAATAACGCTGCTCGACCAGTGCATTTCCGGCAGACAGGGACATATATCACGCGAAGATGTGCTTGATTCACTCGGCGCAGTTGATGTCGACACATATGTAGAAATGACGCAGAGGACCGAGGCCAGGGATGTGGCCGGCGGCCTGCTGATGATAGACGGACTCATCCGCGCCGGCAAAGACGCGAGACAGATCCTGCAGGGATGGATGGGGCATTACAGGAATCTCCTCATGGCGACATTCATTGATTCGCCCAAGGATATGCTGGGAATGTCCGAGGAAAATGCGGCCAGAGTTTCGGCTCAGGCGGCGGGGATGCATCTCGATGCGATCAACAACGCAATCATCGAAATCGCGAAGACGGCCCAGGTGGCGCGCATGTCGACACAGCCGAGGATCCTCCTCGAGATGTGCTTCGTGCAGCTGGCGACATATTCGTCGGATGGCGCCAAAGTGATCCTGAAGACATCGGCGAAAAAACCGGGCAGAGCGCCGCAGGCGCATGCTCAGGCGCAGGATCAGACGAAGACTGAGCAGGCTGATCAGGAACCGCCGGATTTTTCAGCAGAAACATTCGAAGACGATACTGATATTACTGCGGAGAATTCGGAACAGACAACATTGAGCGGGGCCGGAATGCCGGACGAAGAACGCGATGCGGAGGTAGTCGGTGCGGACATGGATATCGCTTCGGTCTGGGAAGATGTGATCAGAGAAGCCATCGAAAGAAGCGACAGCCACACGATAGGACTGCTCAGGAATACGGAAGCACTGTCGATGGACGAGACTACCGTGACGGTAGCGGGCAGCAGGATGGCGGCGACTACGCTGGACAACAATAGACAGTTCATAGAGAATATCCTGGAACAGCATTCAGGATCGAGAAGACATATCGTCGTGACAGACGGCGAACCGGAAGAAAAGCAGGAGACATTTACCGAAACGGATCTGCAGCGCGCATCGGAAAGCGCAGAAGGATTTCTCGGCATACCTGTTGAAATAGAAGATAAATAAATTTAAGAACGGAGAATATAATGGGAAAAGGAATGAAAGCGGGCAGGAAAAAGAAACCCGCGGCAGTGAACCAGGCGCAGCAGATGGCTCAGATGCAGGCGTTGCAGCAGAAGATGGACGAAATGCAGGAAGAGATCAATGTGATGGAGCAGTCGGCGACTTCGGGCGGCGGCGCGGTGGAAGTCACGGTCAACGGCAAGAAGCAGATCACGGCCATAAAGATCGAGCAGGAAGTCGTAGACCCTGACGATGTCGAAATGCTGCAGGATCTCATCATTACTGCGGCCAACGAGGCGCTCCGTCAGATGGATGACATTTCGCAGAACAAGATGAATGAACTCACCGGCAGCCTGGGACTGCCTCCGGGGCTGATTTAATGAATTATTACGCCAGACCCCTGAGCAAACTCATCGATGAGCTTTCCAAGCTTCCCGGCATAGGCGGGAAGACTGCTCAAAGGCTCGCATTCCACATCCTTTCGCTGACGGACAGCGAAGCGGATGCGCTTGCTGACGCCATAAAAACCGCGAAACACGAGATGAGATACTGCTCTATCTGCGGCAACCTGACAGATGCGGACCCTTGCAGCATATGCGGAGACCGGACAAGAGACCGGTCGATGATATGTGTCGTCGAGAGCCCGAGAGATGTCGTGGCCATGGAAAAAATCAAGGAATACCACGGACTGTATCACGTGCTCAACGGCGCGATCTCGCCGATGGAAGGCATCGGTCCGGAGGATATAAACATCAAATCTCTGATAATGAGGCTTCAGCAGCATGATGAGATCAAAGAGCTCATCCTGGCTACGAACCCGAATATCGAAGGCGAGGCGACGGCCATGTACATCGCAAGGCTGGTCAAACCGTCGGGGATCAGAGTCACCAGGATCGCGCACGGCATACCTGTCGGCGGCGATCTCGAATATACGGACGAAGTCACTTTATTGAAAGCAATGGAAGGCAGGACCAGGTTATAGAAAACAACGGACTTAAAAAGCAGGATCTCTCGGTAACGACTATTGTATTCATGATCTTTTGTCTGGTTGCGGCAGGATGTTACGGAATCGAAGAGATGGTGCCTGCTGCCGGCCCGGGCATGACTGTGATCATGCTTATTGTGCTGCCGTTCATCTGGGGGCTCCCGTTCGGACTGGTGGCGAGCGAGCTCGGCTCAGTGCGTCCGCAGGAAGGCGGATATTACAAGTGGGTGCAGGAGGCGTTCGGCGAGTTCTGGGGATTCCAGGCCGGCTGGTGGCGCACAGTGTCCATTTACATCGACAATACACTTTATGTCATTCTGGCCGGCGGTTATGCAGCGACGGAATGGCATCTTTCCCCGATCCAGGAATTTATCCTGAAAGCAGTAATGATCATTATCTTCACTTATATCAATGTTCGCGGCGTCAAAGATGTCGGCATCGTGAGTACGGTGCTTTCGATAATCGTTATCGCGTCCTTTGCCGTGGCGGCAGTGGTGGGCTTCATGCACTGGTCGGGAGGCATCGGTCCGATCACGCCGGCGCCGGCGGAAAATTTCGGCGACTGGCTGTATTACATCGGCTCCGGGATCTCGATCGGGATGTGGATGTATTCGGGCTATGAGTCCATGTCGACTATCGCCGGGGAAATAGAAGACCCTCAGGTGATTTCCAAGGGAACGATCCTGTCGGTCCCGCTGATAATGCTCGTATATATTCTGCCGACGATCGCGGGCCTCGGCTCGGTAGGCAAGTGGCAGCTCTGGGGCACCGAAGTCGGCAATATCGGCTACTCTGACATTTTCACGAATTACATAGGTCCTGCGTCGGGCGTCGTATTCATAGTTGTATCGATCCTCGCGCAGTGCTCGATCTACAATACTTATATTGCCTCCGGTTCGCGGGGATTTTTCTCCCTGGCCGGCGATCACCTGGCGCCGCCTGTACTCGTACGGTGCGACAAAAAGCGCGGAGTGCCGTATGTCGCGGTGCTTTCGGTGGGCATAGTAAATCTGGTACTCTGCATGCTGCCGTTCGATGTCGTAGTGGTGGTGGACGTCTTCATGCTGATCTCGTCATACATACTCGTTTATCTGGCGGAGCTGAAGCTGCGGAAGACGATCCCGCGCGAGGAATACAAATTCAGGATCCCGGGAGGAAAATGGTTTATCTACACCCTGTGCATCGTTCCGATGACGGTGGCAGTAATATCGTTTTTCATCAACGGTTCTGATTATTTCATCGGCGGCATGGTCGGAGTGGCGACGGGTCCGCTGCTTTATGCGGTCTGGAAAAGAAAATACGGCGGCATCACGCCGAAAGATCCGCGTACCGGTCTCGGTTTCGGAGACCTGAAGCACATCTCCAATATTATGTTCATACTCTCGGGCCTCGGCGCAGTCGGGATATTGTTCCTGCCGCGATATGAAGCGGGACTGACCTCGGCCGACTATTTCGGCGGGCTCTTTGCCGGATACGGAAACGTGCAGACAGTAATATTCGTACTGATCGGCGCGGGCACTGTTATTACTGCAGTCCTCGGCGCGGTGATACGGAGACTTGACGGGAGAGCGCATACGAATGGGTGAGAGACTGAATAAAAAGTATACGAAAAAAGAAGCGACGATCCTGCGCATCTGCGTGATAACCGCTGTCGTGACGACCTTCTCCGGAAGCTCGCTGAACATTGCGGTGCCGTTCATCGAGAAAAGTTTCCACATGGGCGCGACCTCGGTGGGCTGGGTCATCACGACCTACATGCTCGTGACATCGGCCCTGTCTGTTCCGATGGGCAAATTTTCAGCCAAGATCGGCATGAAAAAGGGACTGATCATCGGGATCGGCATCTTCGGCACCATGACATTCGCGGCAACATTTGCTGTGAGCGGTCCGATGATAATCACGCTCAGAGCCCTGCAGGGCCTGGGCTCGTCATTCCTTTTCGCCACGAATATGGCAATAGTCGTCCTCACGTTCCCGGCCGAGAAGAGCGGCGAAGCTCTCGGCATCATGACTGCCGGCACATATACCGGGCTGTCGCTGGGGCCGGTCATCGGAGGTCTGCTCACACAGTACTTCGGCTGGCGCTCGATATTCATTGTAATGACGATCGTAAGTCTGGCCGCATTTATTCCGGCTGTCAGAGATCTTGACTGGAAGAACGAGCCGAAGCATCCGGAACTCGACATGGACATGCGCGGCACTATCCTCTATATGGCGGGGCTGGTGCTGTCGATATACGGCTTTTCGAACATTGCCTCCGGCACATTCGGCTGGGCGCTCCTGGGAATAGGGATAGCGCTCCTGCTGCTTTTCGTTTTCGCGGAGACTCATACGGACGACCCTGTCGTTACCGTCAGCATCTTCGCACACAACGCGATCTTCACACTTTCGAACATTACTGCACTGCTGAACTACAGTGCGATATTTACGATAAGTTACCTGATTTCGATCTATCTGCAGGTGATCATGGGGTACAGTTCCCGGACCGCCGGCCTGATCCTCGTCGTGCAGCCGCTCATGCAGGCGCTGCTGTCGCCGCGGATCGGAAAACTTTCGGATAAGGTGGCGCCGTGGAAACTGGTAACGCTGGGCATGGGAATATGCGTGGCGGTGCTGTTCGAATTCTCGCTGCTTCATATGGAATCTCCGCTGTGGCTGGTGATCCTGATGCTCGCATGCGCCGGAGTGGGCGTGGCGTTTTTCAGCGCGCCGAATACGAACATGATAATGTCGTCGGTAGGCCCGTCCGACAAGACTTTCGCTTCTGCGACTCTCGCCACGATGCGGACGATCGGGCAGACGACGGGTATGGCTGTCGTCACGCTTATCGCAGGCATGTATGTGGGCAATCAGGCCCTGGAGACGGCGCCGAAATCGCTGCTGATCGAGACTGTCCACTGGTGCTTCCTGGTGTCCACGGCTCTCTGCGTCGCCGGCGCGGTCATGAGCATAAGCAGGAAGAAAGCGTAAGCCGGAAGAAAGCGTAATCAATGTGTCCCCGCGCAAATCAGAATGATACGGCACACCACGTGCCTGAACCGGCTCAATACCCGTGCTCCCAGTGTAAGTCGGGATTCTGAGAAAAATCATTATTTACAAGAATGCACATGCTGGAAAAAAGTGAATTCAAAATAAGGTACCATTGACGGGTATTTCGCTGGATTGGTACCTTATCCAATGGGCTGCAGCGATTGAATGTATGCTCAATCCGCATATATCAGTGAAAACGGGCAATGTTAGCTGTGGCTAACCGCTGTGACCCACTTCTTAAGGTACCAAAATGAAAGAAAATCTTCCATTGGTACCTTATTGCGAGAATCCCCTGATAACGGTGAGGCGCCGGGCCTAAACCAATACTATACACATAGTTATATACAGACATGGGCAGAGAGAATTTTACCGGGAAGAAATCACAGGCCGATATATTGAAAGATGACAGCTTTTTCATTTGCCTGTGCAGCATATTACTGTTACAATAAGCTAATAATGCGGCAGCGTCCGATCTGCGGATCCGGGCGGCCGGCATAAAAAATACCTTCAGCAGAAAAGAGGAAAGTGTAGTGAACAACAGAAGAATAGACCCGTTTATGATGCTGTTCCTGGCATTTATGGTGTATGCCGGATTCAGGGACGGCATGTACAGCGCCAGCCCGCGTGAATGGCTGCTTACAAAAATATATATCCTGCCCGGCATAATAATCGGCCTGGCGTTCCACGAATTCGCGCATGCGGAAGTCGCGTACAGACTGGGCGATCAGACGCCGAGGTATCAGGGGCGGCTCACACTGAACCCGCTGGCCCATATGGATCTGGTGGGATTCATCTCGCTGGTTTTTATAGGCTTCGGCTGGGGGAAACCGGTGGAAATTGATCCGAACAATTTCAAGCACCGCAGGAGAGACGAGATGCTCGTCGCGTTTGCGGGCGTAGTCATGAATTTCCTTCTCGCGGTGGCGTTCACGCTGATCCTGAAATGGTATATGGGGATGATCGGCTACACGACATATACGCTGAGCTCATGGCAGGGCACTTTGTATTACATCATCCTGTATGCGATACAGATAAACCTCGTCCTGATGATCTTCAACCTGATGCCTGTTCCGCCGCTCGACGGCTGGAATATCATCACGGAAATATTCAACCTGCGCAAATACAACTGGTACTGGAAAGTTTACAGATACGGGTGGTTTATTCTGATGGCCCTCATCATGTTCAATTTTACGGATGTGGTCCTGAACAGAGGAGTCGATTTTTTCCTCGGGATACTATCGCATCTGCTCTAAAAGATCAGACATATTTTCAGCATAGATATCGCAGAGATGCGATATCTTTTTTGTGTCGGCTCGCATGCTTTCGTCATAAATACCCGCCGTGCGGAAGCCGGCGTTTTTTGCAGTAATGAGCGCGTAGTACGCATCGTCGACGACCCAGGTGTTTTCTTTTTCCGTTCCGAGCCGGCTCAGCGCTTCTTCAAAGATCCGCGGCTCGTCCTTGCCGCTCGATTCGGTCGAAGTGATTATGAACTCGAAACTGCCGATGATCCCGGTATGCTCCAGCGCCATTCTGACCTGTGCGGATTCGGTGGAAGAGGCAACACAAAGCTTCACGCCGGATCCCTGCGCGTAATTGATGAATTCCGCCGCGCCTTCCTTGAGTACGACATCATAGCGGTAATAATCATCCATTACTGCCATTACGCCGTCTATTATTTCCGGCCACTCCTTGTCGATCCCGTACCTGCTGCGGAAGTATTCCGCCGACTGTTTCAGACTGAATGTCTTGAGCTTGTCGTTCAGATCCGGCTCCGGCTCGATGCCCTGTTTTATCAGGTATTTATCGCCGACCGACATCCACTGCGGCATGGAATCCGTGAGCGTGCCGTCCATATCCATTATCAATCCCTGTGCTTTCATGTTTCCATTCTATTGCAAACAGCGGATGTTTTCAAGGCGCCGCGGCGTCATATCGCACCGTTGTCATTATTAAAGTTTGATTAAAGGCGCGTGAAGTTTGGGTGAAATTGGAAATTCCTTCACAATGCGGCCGGGAAAGTCTGCTATTATGATATAAGAAAAATGACATTGAAGTAATAACTGACAGAATCGGGGGATAGTTTATGAATTGTAAGAACGGGATCAGCAGCAAAAGAGTGAAGGCCTTCTGGGGAGTACTCTTGTCACTTTGCGTGGCCTTTACTTTCCTGCCTGCCGCGCTGCCGTCATCCGCAAATGCTGTTTCGGCGTCAAATGCCGCAGCCGCTTTGTACAAGGCGGACGGGAAAACGGTGGTGCGATATTACTCGTCGCTCAGCAGTGCGATCAAGGGTCTGAGCAACAACAACAGGATCATCAAAGTGCTCAATAAAAACGTCACGCTGACGGGCAGCATCACGGTGAACAGAGATTACAAATATACTATCGACCTGAACGGACACACTGTCACGGGCAGCAGCACAGCGGCATTACTGAACATTACTGCCGGCACAGTCGGCATAGCGAACGGAACCATTACTAATACGGGCGGCGGAAGCGCCGTGGCGGAAAATGGCGGCAATGCCGTGCTCCCTGAAAATTATTCCGGATCGCTTTCGTCATCGTCACTCGGCAGTATCCCACAGGCGCATTTCGTGAACCTGACCGCTGAAGGCAGCGGCAGTCAGACGCTGAACGGGTCGGCCTGGACTTCGGGATCGAGATTCATCCGCACCGGCAGCAGCCTGCATCTGAACTTTGCCCCGACTGATACATCAACTTACGAGGTGGCGGGCCTGACGGTCAACGGCTCGAAAAAGGGCAAGGTCACAAGCTATACGATAGCTGATTCTTCGAGGACACGCGACTATAGCATTTCTGTCAAATATGATTATATTTCCTTCAACGTGAAAGCTGAGACCATGATGGGCTCCTCTGCTAACACGATCTGCGGCTCGATCGATCCTGCGGGAACGACGGCTGTCAGGAAAGGTGAAAGCCGGACCTTTACGATCAGCACCAAAGACGGTTATCAGCTCAACGATGTAGTTGTCGACGGCGTCAGCCAGGGCGCGGTCACCTCGTACACGTTCAGCAATGTCAACGAAGACCACACTATCAGCGCCTATTACGAAAAGACGGCTCTTTTCATCATGCTGGATCCGGGCCATTTCAAAAATTACAATAAAGGCGCCGTCTCGGGATATTATGAAGGCAACCAGATGTGGAAACTCAGTAATTATCTGGAAAGCGCACTGAAGCAATATCCGGGAATAATCGTCGGCAAAACTAAGAGCTCACTGATGACATACGAATCGGGCGTTTATGCGCGCGGCCTTAAAGCCCAGGGTTACGACCTGTTCATATCACTGCATTCCAATTCATCGGATGTGTCATCGGTCGATTATCCGCTGGCAATAGTTTCGGCGAATGAGCCGATGTACACCGAAGCCCGCGGCATCGGCGTGAAGCTCGCGAAAGTCGTCAGATCGACAATGAACACAAAGCAGAGCTATCAGATCTGGGTAAAGAGACAGTCTGACGGGCGTGACTGGTACGGAGTAATAAGGGGCGCCGCGAAGTATGACGTTCCTGCAGTAATAGTCGAGCATTCGTTCCATTCGAACAGGACGGCGGCGAAGTGGCTGATGAGCGACGCCAACCTGCAGGAAATGGCCAATAATGAAGCCGCCGCCATCGCGGACTACTACGGCTTGTCGAAGGACGGTACTGTGGCTGCGCCGAAGAAGCCTTCCGGTTTCAAACTCACAGTCAAGAGTTCCTCCAAAATAAAAATATCCTGGACGAAGAGTCTGGGCGCGACAGGGTATCAGATATATAGAAAAAACAGCTCCGGAAACTATGTGAGGATCGCGACCACATCGTCATCCTCTTACACGGATTCGGGACTCACTTCTAAGACGACCTACACTTATAAAGTACGGGCCTACCGCACCAACGGATCGTCGAAAACCACGAGCTCATGTGCTTCGGCCAGATCTGCCACGACAAAATAGGCGGCCGCAATAAGACAGCCGCAATACATACGGGCACGATAAAACAGCCGACCGCGACATTAAAGACGGCCGCGATAAAACAGCCGACCGCGACAATACCGACGGTCATGACAAAATAGATCGTTACGGCAATGAAGCCGCACGAGTAAATATATGGACCAGTTGAGTTTGGTAACTCAGATCAAAAAGCGGAGCAGCAATATGCTCCGCTTTTTGCTCGTCTTCATTTATCATGACCATTGTCATGACCATTCGCATGCGTGGTCACGGATATTAACATGCTCGACGGCAGCCATTTTCGTATGCTCTATTCAGCGATTAGATGAGGTCTGCAGTGCCTGTATCTGACCAATAGACCTTACTTTTTCATCGATCACGGCCGTTTGTATGCTCTATTCAGCGATTAGATGAGGTCTGCAGTACCGGTATCCGGCCAATAGACCTTACTTTTTCATCGATCACGGTCGTTTGTATGCTCTATTCAGCGATTAGATGAGGTCTGCAGTGCCGATATCTGACCAATAGACCTTACTTTTTCATCGATCACGGTCGTTTGTATGCTCTATTCAGCGATTAGATGAGGTCTGAAGTGCCGGTATCCGGCCAATAGACCTTACTTTTTCATCGATCACGGCCGTTTGTATGCTCTATTCTGAGATTAGATGAGGTCTGCAGTGCCGATATCCGGCCCACGGAGCATACAAGACAGCTGCCAGGTATCCGGCCCACGGAGCATACAAGACAGCCGCCCGATATCCGGCCCACGGAGCATACAAGACAGCCGCCCGATATCCGGCCCACAGAGCATACAAGCCGGCAGCCGCCAGACAGCCGGCTAACGGGGCATTCAATGTGGCCGGATCAGATAGTGCCTGCACGCTCGACGCGGTAATATCTCCCGCCGCTGCGGACGCCGCTGTCCCCCGCAAACACCCTTAGTGACGAAATTGTTAGCACTCTTTACGATTGAGTGCCAAAAAACTGTTTACTTTTTGAAAAAGGGGTATTAATATAATGTCAAGGTAAGTTACAAATTCAAAAGGAGGCAAAACTATGAACTTGGATAAATATACACAGAAAGCACAGGAAGCCATAGTTGACTGCCAGAATATCGCGATTTCGGAGGGTCATCAGACGCTGGACGGAGAACATCTCCACATGGCGCTTATGAAGCAGAATGACGGCCTGATTCCGAAGTTGATCAAATACATGAAGATAGACGCAGGGGCGGTCACTGCGGACGTGCAGTCAGAATTAAATAAACTTCCAAAGGTCGAAGGGCAGGGTGCGGACGGCATGTACGCGACCAGGCGCTTCAACAAATTACTGCTGGATGCAGAGAAGATCGCCGGAGATTTCAAAGACGAGTATGTAAGCGTTGAGCACATATATCTGGCGCTGCTTGCTGAGAGAGGCACGCCGTCGGCGGCAATCTTCAAAAAATACAATATCACAAAGCAGAAATTCCTCGAAGCTCTTTCAGAGGTAAGAGGCAATCAGACTATTACCAGCCAGAATCCGGAAGATACATATCAGGTTCTGGAGAAGTATGGGCGCGACCTCGTGCAGATGGCCAAGGAAGGCAAGATCGATCCGGTCATCGGCAGAGATGAGGAGATACGTCATACTGTGCAAATATTGTCCAGAAGGACCAAGAACAATCCGGTGCTCATCGGTGAACCGGGTGTCGGCAAAACTGCCGTTGTTGAAGGACTCGCTCAGCGTATCCTAAACGGCGATGTGCCGGAGTCCCTGAAGGACAAAACTATATACGCTCTTGATATGGGTTCGCTTATTGCGGGCGCAAAATTCAGGGGCGAGTTTGAAGAGCGTCTGAAGGCAGTGCTCAACGAGATCGAGAAATCGGACGGAAGGATACTGCTCTTCATTGATGAAATACACAACATAGTCGGAGCCGGTAGGACGGAAGGCTCGATGGATGCCGGCAACCTGCTCAAGCCGAAACTGGCAAGGGGCGAGCTGCACTGCATCGGCGCGACGACACTCGACGAGTACAGAAAATACATCGAAAAAGATGCGGCGCTCGAGAGACGTTTCCAGAAGGTCCTGATCGATCAGCCTACGGTCGAAGATACGATTTCGATCCTCAGAGGACTCAAAGAAAGATTTGAGATCCACCATGGAGTTCGTATTACCGATAATGCACTGATAGCCTGCGCGACACTTTCGGATAGATATATATCTGACAGATTCCTGCCTGATAAGGCGATAGACCTCATGGATGAGGCGGCATCGAAAATCAGAACAGAAATCGACAGCCTGCCGGAAGAACTGGATGAGATCCACAGAAAGATCATGCAGCTCGAGATCGAACGTCAGGCGCTTTCAAAAGAAGAAGACGGTGTATCGCAGAAGAGACTGGATGCAATAGAAAAGGAACTTTCAGAACTCAATAATAAGAACGACACGATGAGAGCCCAGTGGGAATCCGAAAAACGCGCGATCACAGAAGTGAAAGACACGAAGAAGGAAATTGAAAACACGAAGCTCATGATCGAAGAAGCCGAGAGAAAATATGACCTGGAAAAACTGGCCGAACTCAAATACGGGACATTGCCTGCGCTCGAGAAAAAACTCGAAGAAGAAAAAGAGGAAACAGGCGACCCGAAAGAGAACAAACTCCTGAAGGAGGAAGTTACAGAAGAAGAGATCGCGGAAGTCGTATCGCAGTGGACGGGCATACCTGTCAGCAGACTGCAGGAGACAGAGCGGCAGAAACTTCTCAGACTGCCGGAAATACTTCACGAGAGAGTCATCGGGCAGGAAGAAGCGGTCGAAGCCGTTTCGGAAGCCATACTGAGAGCAAGAGCCGGGCTGAAAGATGAGAGCAGACCTATCGGATCGTTCATATTCATGGGCCCTACCGGAGTCGGCAAAACAGAACTGGCCAAAGCACTTTCAGAAGCACTGTTCGATTCGGAAAAGAACCTCATCAGGATCGATATGTCCGAATACATGGAGAAGCATTCAGTCTCGAGACTGGTCGGAGCGCCTCCTGGATATGTCGGATACGATCAGGGCGGACAGCTCACAGAAGCGGTCAGAAGACATCCTTACAGCGTAATACTGTTCGATGAAATCGAAAAAGCGCATCCTGATGTATTCAATATATTGCTGCAGCTGCTCGACGACGGACGACTGACAGACAACCAGGGCAGAACGGTCGACTTCAAAAACACGATCGTGATACTGACATCGAACATAGGCAGCGCATACCTCACCGAACATATCAACGACGACGGAACAGTAGATCCGGGAGTCAAGGAAGAGGTTACGGAAGAACTGAAGAGAAACTTCAGGCCTGAGTTCATCAACAGGATAGACGATATCGTAGTATTCTCGCCGCTGACAGAAGCACAGATCATGAAGATCATCGACCTGTCGGTCGCGGAGATACAGTCAAGACTGGCGGAGAGAGACATCACGATAAAGCTGACGGACGAAAGCAAAAAACTCATCGCCAAAGAAGCGTACACGCCGCAGTACGGCGCGCGCCCGGTCAAGCGTTACCTGCAGAAATACATCGAAACCGGCATCGCGGAAAGGATCATCAAAGGAGAGATCACAGATGGTCAGGAGATCATCATCGACGCGAGCCAGGGACAGCAGCAGTTCACCGCAAACTAGTGTGTGGTCAAAAGATAAATACAGAAGCACCTGTGCGAAAGCACGGGTGCTTTTTTCGCGGGGCAGTAATATTGCTGCAATACGGTTCTGTAGTATTTCGCGGGGCAGCAGTGCGCAGGGCAGTAATGACGGCGGCGCGTCGACACATTGCGGTGCGTCAACAAACGGCGGCGCTAGGAAAGTTTGATGTCTTTCGGGCGGTCGTGCTTTATCCGTGCGCGGTACAGTTTTATTATCAGTGTCATAATATAATCATACAGAATAAACCCGCAGAGTCCGGCAGCAGCCAGAGCCCAGGAAGGGAACTTACTCGGCAGGACGATGTTGCCGAAGAACAGCGCCTTGAAGAAAAACCAGGCGATCCCGAAGATCAGTGCAAAGCAGACGACTTTGACAGCGACCTGGCCGACGGGATTGCGGTATCTCTCGGCAAAATATTTGATGAATCCGTACAGGCCGAAAAAGAAAATAAAAGGAATGACCGCGATCTTGTTCGGCACGATCATGATGCAGAGCAGGGACGAGGCAACATAAGTGAGCGCGCCGCCGGCGAGACCCGACTCGATGATCATTACTGCAGTAAAAATCGAACTCACCCCGTAAAATGTCAGCTCAAGGCCGGGCACTATCGAAGAGATCATTACCGATACTACTGAAAGGGCGACGCAAACGCCGCCCATAGTCATTCTTCTTGTTTTAGCTTTCGCATCCATTTGTCAGCAGCACCCTCCCGGTGTGAGACAGTCAAGACACATCGCGCACTGGCATGCCTGGCAGAGAGCATCCTCGTTCGAGTTGTAGCCCTGGCCGTATGCCATGTTCCTGTATCCTGTGCCCGCGGAATTGAGCGCATTGAGCGCCTGCCTGTACTCCATGTCGTTCGGAGCCATATTGCAGGCCTGCTGGATCTTGCCGCGCGCGTCGTCGTACCATCCGCGTTTGTATGAGATCATGCCGGAGAGGAAGATCCACTCGGCGTTCTTGACCGGAATGTTGTTGAGCTTCTGCTCTGCGCCGGCCAGATTGTTCGTGTCGATATCACGTCTGATCGCCTGGAATTCCGGCGAGCCTTTGGCCTGTCCGCCGCCCGAATATGATCCGCCGTACGAACCGGATCCGGAACCTGCGCTGCCCTGATTTTTCGTGAGCATGTCATAGGCTTCATTGATATCGCGCATCTTTTCGGCTGCGAGATCGGCGAGCGGATTGTTCTGATATCTGTCGGGATGATACTTTTTTACGAGTTCCCTGTAAGCTGCCTTGATTTCGTCAGGCGATGCGCCTTCCTTGATTCCCAGTGTTTCATATGGATTCGTTACCATTATTTTTCTCCTTCGAGTGTAGTGTTTCCGAGTACGTTGTCCGTGCTGCGGAGCAGCCCCATTCGCACTATGTTTTCTATTATAGCGTTATTCTTTTTTATATCAAGAAGATCGAGCATTTTGCTCATTTCCGCACACAGAATCAACATGTTCTGTTCGCACTCGGGCTTTATCCGGGTGATGAATTCCGCCGCTGTTTCGTGTGCTCTTTCGTAATATCCGTATCGGTACAGTAATGGGTTGAATGAGTCGTTGATGATGTCTTCCGCCACGTCGTCGAACGCGTCGACAAGATATATCCATTTACCCAGATGGTAGCCGAATCTCCTGAGGACACGGAGCTGATCCTCGCTGCAGCCGCCGGCGCCGCCCGCGAATATCGTTTCCAGGATCCTGCCGAAGCAGTCGGAAACCTGATCGAGGCTGGAGCATTTGTGCGACTCGAGGAAAGCGAGTTCTTTAAGGAGCGATTCTATTTCGAGAGTAAGATCGGGATGCAGCCGCTGCACAGTGGAAAAATATTTGCTGAGCACCATTTTTCCGACTTTGGCTTTTGTGCTGTTGTCATCGTCGATGTCGTCCTGCATGTTCAGATATGCCAGCATCAGCATGATGTCGGCCGCGTAATCTACGTATCTATTTTTGACGATCGTCTTTTTCTGCAGCCTGTGCGCTATGCAGTGTTCCCTTTTGATAGTGTCGCTGCTGTCGTCGAGGCCTGCAAGGAGTACAGCAAGAAACGCCGAGTCATAGCTCAGCATCGCTCTCGGTACATGGCCGTATCTTGATCCTACGGATTTGCATACTCCGCAGTAATAGCCGTTGTACAGTTCGTATTCTTTGACTTTCATTTCCGGCTTTTCGCAAATGACGTATCCCAGCATTTTTACACCTCGCTTTCAATATACCATAAAAGTATGCATAAACAAATAAATTTTACAGGCCGGGCCCCTTTCGCCTTGACAATTTTAAAAAGAATCGTATAATTGTATACAAGCATACAATTTAGCCCGCGAGGGCGGGAATCATTATATCAAAGGAGATCATTATGGGAAAGACACTTGCTTACAAGATCCTCGAAGATCATCTGGTCAAAGGTGAAATGGTACCGGGAACAGAGATCACGATCAAAATGGATCAGACACTTACGCAGGATTCTACGGGAACGATGGTTTATCTGCAGCTCGAAGCGATGGGCATAGAGCATGTAAAAACTGAACTTTCGGTTGCGTACATCGATCACAATACGCTGCAGACGGGGTTCATGAATGCAGACGACCACGCATTTATAAAAAGTGTCGCGAAGAGACACGGCATTCTATATTCGAAGCCGGGCAACGGGATATGCCACCAGCTTCATCTGGAGAATTACGGCAAGCCGGGCAAAACTCTGCTCGGATCGGACAGCCATACGCCAACCGGCGGCGGCATCGGCATGATCGCGATAGGCGCGGGCGGACTTGATGTAGCAGTAGCTATGGCCAAGGGTATTTACAGTCTTACTGTTCCGAAGGTCATCAATGTTAAACTGTCGGGCAGTCTTCAGCCGTGGACATCCGCGAAGGATGTGATCCTGAAAGTGCTGCAGGAGCTTTCCGTCAAAGGCGGCGTCGGCTATATCGTGGAATATACGGGCGAAGGCGTGAAGTCTCTTTCGGTAACAGACAGAGCGACCATCACCAACATGGGCGCTGAGCTCGGTGCGACGACATCGGTGTTCCCGAGTGATGAGAGAACAAAGGAATATCTTACACAGGAAGGCAGACCGCAGGATTTCGTACCGCTGACAGCGGATGAGGACGCGGTATATGATAAAGAGCTCGACATAGATCTTTCAACGCTTGTGCCGCTGGCGGCGAAACCGCACATGCCGGACAACGTAGATACAGTAGAGAATATCGGCAGGATAAAAGTCGATCAGGTCGCAATCGGCAGCTGCACCAATTCATCATACGTGGATCTCATGAAAGTCGCAGCGATACTGAAAGGAAAGAAAGTGCATCCTGATGTCAGCCTGGTCATTTCACCGGGATCATCGAGGATCACAGAGAAGCTGGCCACGAACGGAGCTATGGCGGATATGATAGCTGCAGGCGCCAGAATAATAGAAAATGCGTGCGGACCGTGCATCGGCATGGGCCAGTCGCCGAAATCCGGGGCCGTTTCGCTCAGGACGTTCAACAGAAACTTCAAAGGCAGAAGCGGCACGCTCGACGCCGATATCTATCTTGTGAGCCCTGAGACAGCGGCGATTTCCGCGATCGAGGGAGTACTCACGGACGGAAGCAAAACAGGACTGGAGATGCCGGAAGTGACGATGCCTGATTTCGAGATCAACGATAATTTCATGATCTATCCGGACGGAACCAATACGCAGAACACGGAAGTTGAAATGGGACCGAACATCAAGCCGTTCCCGCTCAACACGCCGCTCACGGATACTGTCAGAGCAAAAGTCTGCCTGCACCCGGGAGACAACATTACAACAGACGACATCATGCCTTCGGACTCGAGACTGCTGCCGTATCGTTCGAACATTCCGCATCTTGCTGATTACTGCTTCGAAAAAATCGACGGGGAATTCGCCGCCAGATGCAAAGAAGCCAGGGAATGCGCGATCGTCGGAGGCGAGAATTACGGACAGGGCTCGTCGAGAGAGCATGCGGCTCTGGCGCCTCTTTATCTCGGCGTGAAGTTCGTGATCGCCAAATCGTTCGCGAGGATACACCGTTCGAATCTCATCAACAGCGGCATTATTCCGCTCGTGTTCAAAAACCCGGTGGATTACGATGATTTTGAGATCGGACAGGAGCTCGTGATCGAAAATGCGATAGAGCAGGTAACGAGCGACAAAATCAAAGTGAAAAATACTGCGACAGGAAAAGAGTATGACACGGCGGCAAATCTCCTCGGCCTGGAGCTGGAGATGATACTTGCCGGCGGAAAGATAAATTACCTGAATGCTCAGGACTGATCCCATAAGGAGGAATAAAATGACACAGACAGCAGATTATAAAAAAAGAATAGAGGATATCGTGACGGCGCAGCTGGCGCGCGTGGAGAATATGAAGGCCGACCATGAATTCGATGATTTCCAGTCGCTGGACAAGATCGTTATCGGCTGCATCGGCGGAGACGGCATCGGCCCTCTCATCATGGAGCCTACTTATGATCTTCTCGAGAAACTTCTGGAGAAAGACGTCAAGAGCGGCAAGATCGAACTCAGGATGATCGACGGCCTGACGATCGAGAACAGATCGGCGGCCGGACAGGCTATCCCGGACGATGTGCTGGCAGAGATCAAGGCCTGCAACGTGCTGCTGAAGGGGCCGACTACGACACCGAGAAAAGGCGACAAGTGGGGAAATATCGAGAGCGCGAACGTAGCGATGAGAAAGAAGCTCGACCTCTTCGCCAATGTAAGACCGGTAGCGATACCTGAGATCGGAGTCGACTGGACATTCTTCAGAGAGAATACGGAGTGCCTTTATGCGCTCGGCAGCGACGGCATCGACGTGACGGACGACCTCGCGATAGACTTCAGAGTCATTACTACACAGGGAACTGAGAGGATCGCGAAGATGGCGTTCGACTATGCGAAGGCCAACGGCAAGGACCGCGTATCGATCGTGACCAAGGCGAATATCGTCAAGAAGACGGACGGGAAATTCCTCGAAGTGTGCAAGCGCATCGGCGAGAACTATCCGGGCATCACAGTCGATGACTGGTATATCGACATCGCGACGGCCAAACTCGTAGACCCTAACAAGAGAAGCGACTTCCAGGTATTCATCCTGCCGAATCTCTACGGCGACATCATCACGGACGAAGCGGCTCAGCTCCAGGGCGGAGTAGGAACAGCGGGCAGCGCGAACATCGGTCAGCATCATGCTATGTTTGAAGCCATCCACGGAAGCGCTCCGAGAATGATCACCGAGGGACGTTCGGATTATGCGAATCCTTCGAGCATCATGAGGGCCGCGGCAATGCTGCTTTCACACATTGGCTATCAGGCTGAGTGCGACAGACTGAACGAGGCGCTCGACATCTGTCTCGACAAGGAGAAAAAGATCGTTATCGACAGCAGAGGCAACGGAGCAACACGTGACGAATTCGTAGAATATCTTTACTCGAAACTGTTCTAAAGAAAAGGCGGTAATATATGGCAGTTGTAACTAAAAATCTGAACGGGGTCACGTCCAAGAACGTTTCTCTTTCCACGGATCTGTTCGTGAGACTGAAGGAAGATATCCTTTCGGGCGCGCTCAGAAACGGCGAGAAGCTGACAGAAAAGGACCTCTGCGATAAATATGAGGTCAGCAGGACTCCGGTGAGAGAAGCGCTGGTGCAGCTCCAGTCGGAGGGCCTGATCGAAAACGTTCCGAACAGGGGAGCATTTGTCACCAGTCTTTCGGACCGTGATATCGACGATATGTACACCCTCCGGAAGGCGTATGAGGTACAGGCCACGCGCTGGGCGATAGAGAGGATCACCGAAGATGAGATGGACGAGCTCGAAGAGAATTTCGAATTCATGGAGTTCTATACGATGAAAAAAGACATCTCCAAGATGCTGAACATCAACCTCAATTTCCATCAGATGATCTACAAGGCGTCGCACAACAGAATGCTGATGCACCTGCTGAGTTCGTACCAGATATATGTAAAATACAGCAACAGAAATGTAAAGCACGACGAGCATTATCTGGATGTCGTACTGGAAGAGCACCGCAGAATATACGATGCGTTTGTACAGAAAGATGTGAAAGCCGGGGCGGAAGCCATGGCCGATCACATGGACAAATCATACAGCAGGCATATGAATGCCTGACAGGCAGAAAACGAAGAGGGACTCTGAAACGAGCCCCTCTTTTTATACGTATTTATTTCCCTGCGCGTCGAGGAATCGGAAAAAGTCGCCTTTGGTGAGCGACAGCGTCGCGGTGTTGGTGTTGGGGTGGAAGTTCAGCAGTTCGTCGTCAGGCGCCGCAGTAATGACCGGGTCGAGCACTATGGTGACTTCATTCGACGGGTCGTTCATGATGCCGAACGGCGAGACGGAACCCGGGGTAAGACCCAGTTTGTCGAGCAGCTGTTCCGGCGATGCGAAGCAGAGCTTCGCGCTCCAGCCGGCGGTTTCATTGAAAGCTTTGCGTTCGAATCTGTGACCGTCTTCGAGTATCACAAGATAATATGTCTTGTCGCGCTTGTCGCGGATCAGCAGATTCTTCAGGTTAAGTCCCGGCATGATAAGACCGTTCTCTTCAACTTCAGCTACGGTGAATACCGCTTTATGGTGATGTACTGTATATTTTATTCCGAGTCCGTCCAGATAATCGCAGACTCTCTTTTCTTCTTCTTCCGGGGACATTATTTCTTTCCTTTCGGTATGCCGGTCTTTTTGCAGATATCAGACAGACAGCATTCTGCGCATTTGGGGTTCCTCGCCGTGCAGCAGTTTCTGCCGTGGAATATCATTTCGTGATGCGCCTCAGTCAGTCTGTCGTGCGGCAGGCACTTCTTCAGTCCGGCCTCCGTCTTCGCAACATCGCCGGCCTTCACGAGTCCTATGCGGTTCGAGACGCGGAACACATGTGTATCGACTGCGATGCGCTGATGCCCGAAACCATCGGCCATTACTACATTCGCCGTCTTGACTCCGACGCCCGGAAGCTTCTGCAGCTCCTCGTCGTCCTCGGGTACGATGCCGCCGAACATGTCGACTAGCATTCCCGCCTGCGAAACAATATTTTTGGATTTAGTGCGGTACATGCCGATCGTGTGTATTATTTCTTCGACATCATGGGGATCCGCGTCAGCGAGCGCCTGCACAGTAGGATATTTCCGGAAAAGCGCAGGGCTGACTTTGTTGACCGAGACATCTGTAGTCTGGGCCGAAAGCGTGACGCATACAAGCAGCTGCCATACATCTTTATGATCGAGAGCGCACGTCGCTTCGGGGTATTCCGCGGCGAGCCTGTCGAGGATCTCACATACCTGTTCGTTAGTAAATTTCATATCAAGCAATATCTCCGGTGTTATTATCAATAATTTTCTTTCCTATTATAACGCTTAATATGTATGTTTTCCAAATTTATTCATTTTTATTCATTGCAGAACAGCGGATTCGTAGTATAATAAGCACAATATATATTAGCGTGAGGGAGAAAAAAATAAATGAGTAACAACAGAATAATTCAGGTACAGGAGAAGGTTCCTCTAAGCAAGGGGATTCCTCTCAGCATCCAGCACACATTCGCCATGTTCAGCGCATCTGTGCTCGTTCCGTATTTACTGGGGATAAGTCCTGCTATAGCCCTTTTGATGAATGGCGTTGGCACACTTATCTTTATTTTTGTCACGAAAGGGAAGTCACCGGCTTATCTGGGATCGAGTTTTGCATTCATCTCGCCGGCGCTCCTGGTCATCAACAACCCGGCGCTGGGTTACCGGTACGCGCTGGGAGGCTTCGTGGTAACGGGCTGTATTTTCATGATCGTGGCAGTCATCATCAAGTTCGCGGGGGTCCACTGGATAGATGTGGTGCTTCCTCCGGCAGCCATGGGCCCGATAGTAGCGCTCATCGGTCTGGAGCTGGCAGGCAATGCGGCGCAGAATGGCGGACTCATCCTGTCGGCTACCTACACTTCGATCAATCCGAAGTTTGCGGCGGTATTCGTAGCAACGCTGCTGATAGCGGTTTTCGGCCAGATCCTGTTCAGAGGATTCGCGGCCGCCATCGCCATACTGATCTCGATCACAGCCGGCTACTGCATAGCGTTTGCCTGCGGGATCGTCGATTTCTCGGCGCTCCATCAGCAGACATGGCTGGCGCTTCCTAACTTCATGGCACCGAAGTTCAGCCTGCAGGCTATTGCCATAATCATTCCGGCATCGCTCGTAGTAATATCCGAGCATATCGGGCATCAGGTAGTAACGTCGGAGATCGTAGGCAAGAATCTTCTCGAAGACCCGGGCCTGCACAGAACGCTTTTCTCGGACGGCATCTCGACAGCTCTTTCCGGTCTGTGCGGATCGGTACCGACGACAACATACGGCGAGAACATCGGAGTAATGGCTATTACAAAGGTCTACAGCGTATGGGTCATCGGCGGTGCGGCAATATTTTCGATCTGCCTGTCATTCATAGGCAAAGCATCGGGACTCATACAGACGATACCTGCTCCGGTAATGGGCGGAGTCAGCTTCCTTCTCTACGGCATGATCGCCGCCTCGGGCATCAGGCTCATGGTCGACTCGAAGATCGACTATTCGAGACCGAGAAATCTGGCGCTCACATCTGTAGTGTTCATAACCGGACTTTCGGGAGCATTCATACAGATAGGTTCCGTCAAGCTTACGGGAATGTGTCTGGCGACTATCGTCGGCATCGTCCTCGGGATCGTGTTCTATATCCTCGACAGGCTCAAGCTGACAAATGACTATGAAGAAAACGACGCCGGATCAGCAGAAGAATCAGGCGAAGCGGAAAAATAACCGGCCGTGCGGCAATGATCAAAAGGCCGCGGCTGATATCTCAGAAAAACAGGACTGCAGCAAGGGGAAAGTTCCTCAGGCGGCAGTCCTTTTTCCGGGCAAAAAAACTCCCGGCAGCAAGGCTGTCGGGAGCCGGATATTCTATTATTGTTCCTGTGCTTTTTTCTCTTCTTCTTCGTCGCTCTGCATATGGCAGTACTTGTATTTCTTGCCGGAACCGCACCAGCATGGTTCGTTTCTGCCCGGCTTTTTCTTTTTGACGACCGTCTTGGATTTCTTGTATTCTTTGGCGATCTCCATGACCTTGTCCTTGCCGAGGATCGTTTCCCACTGAGGCAGGCTGTACAGATAGTCAGCGCCGGCCTTCATCATGTTGTAAAGGAGCTTCTCGAGTTCAAAATCCAGTTCGATATCCGATTCTTCGGTAATGCCTTCGAGTTCGAACGGATTGGAGATGCTCTGCTGAGCGCCGTCGAGGAATCCCATGAATATGACAGGACGCGTTTCGTATTTGTCTGCGAGTTCTTTGAAGTTCCCGCTGAATCCGTTTTGGTAATCGTCGAGGAAACCGCTGTATATGCGCGTTTCCGCATCGCTGTACTCCTGCCAGAACTTATCTATTGAATCGTTCGACTGGTTTTCTATAAGTTCTTTCCATTCACTGTAAAGACTCATTTCGTTTCATCCTCCTGTAATTTTTCCGTAAATCTATTTTTCGCATTCCGCGCATTTTGCTATAGCCTTGCCGATCTCCAGCACATCGCCCGCGACCGCGCTCCCCGTAGGCAGCGGACCTGCGCCCTTGCCGTAGAACATCAGATCATCGACCGCATTGCCGGTAACAAAGATCGCATTGAACTCATTGCTGACTCCCGCGAGCGGATGGCTGAACGGCAGCTCCATCGGCGCAACGCTGTATTCGAGCTTCCCGCTTTTGTCCTTTGTGGCATGTCCGATCAGCTTGATCTTCTGGTGCCTGGCCGTTGCCGAAGCGATGTCGTCTTTAGTGATGCCCGTAATGCCCGTAGTCGAGATGTCTCCCGGCGCGACATATTCTCCGAATGCCAGCGCGATGAGTATCGAGAGTTTGTTGGCCACATCGAAACCTTCCACGTCCGCCGTCGGATCCGCTTCCGCAAATCCCTTTTCCTGAGCGACCTTGAGTACGTCTTCGTAGTCAAGATCGAAATCCGTCATCTGCGTGAGGATATAGTTCGTAGTGCCGTTGCATATGCCCATGATCTCGGAAAAATCATTCGCTCCGAGTACCGAAGTCAGCGCGGACAGGACGGGAATGCCGCCTCCGACCGATGCTTCGAACCTGAACTCGACACCGTTGTCTTTCGCCGCCTTCATGAGCTGCGGGTAATTCGCCGCTATTGCCGCCTTGTTCGCCGAAACGACATGCTGTTTGAATTTCATCGCATTCAGCATATACTGCGACGCCGGCTCGATACCGCCGAGCAGCTCGCATACGATGTCGATGTCGGGACTGCCGATAATATCATCCGGATCCTGCGTGAACAGCTCGGCCGGAGCTTCGCTGCGTCTCGGCTTTGACGGATCGCGGACCAGTATTTTATCGATGCTGAAGGTGACGCCGGTCTCACGCTCTATCTTTCCCATATTCATTTTAAGCGTATCATATGTTCCTGAGCCTACATTTCCAAAACCCAGGAGACCGACTCTTACTTTCTTCATCGTTTTCCTCCTGTAAAATCAAGTGTTTTCAATAACTCTCGTCAATAATGCTCAAATTATACAACATTTTTGCCGCTTTGTCTTTATTATTTGTCCTTTTTTTACTATTATATATAATGTGCGTAAGGAGGCAGCGATAATGGCATTGCATATAGTACTGGTGGAACCGGAAATACCACCAAACACAGGGAATATAGCGAGATCGTGCGCGATCACAAACAGCGTTCTGCATTTAGTGAGGCCGCTCGGCTTCAATATCGACGAGAAAAGCGTCAGGCGGGCGGGGCTCGATTACTGGCCGTATGTGGATCTTGAAGTGCACGAAAGTCTCGATGCGTTCATGCAGCAATACGGCGGGCGCCGGATGTGGCTGGCGACGACAAAAGGCGGCATGTGTTACACAGACGCCGAATTCCGCGACGAGGATATGATACTGTTCGGACGCGAGACCGCGGGTCTGCCGAGGCCGTTCATCGCGGAACACCAAGAATGCGCGATCAGGATACCGATGAGTGAGAACACCAGACTGAGGTCACTGAACCTTGCAAACTCGGCAAATATAGTAATGTTCGAAGCATTGCGGCAGCTCGGCTTTCCGGACATGGAATAGTACTGGATTTTGCGCCGTAATGTGATATAATATCAATCAACTGATAATTGTTTATTAAAAATAAAAGGAGATACAAAATGAAAGTAACAGTAACAGACAAAGCACCGTCGGCCATCGGCCCTTATTCACAGGCAATTGCAGCAAACGGATTCCTCTTTGCATCCGGTCAGGTTGCTATCGATCCTGCAGCAGGCAAAATCACAGCAACTGATGTAGTAGGCCAGGCAGAGCAGGCCTGCAAAAATGTAGGCGCTATCCTCGAAGCCAACGGACTGGGCTACGAAGATGTTATCAAGACAACATGCTTCCTCGCTGACATTGCTGACTTCCAGGCATTCAACGAAGTATACGCAAAGTATTTCACAGGAAAACCTGCACGTTCATGCGTAGCAGTCAAAGACCTTCCTGCAGGAGCACTCTGCGAAGTAGAAATCATCGGAGTACTTAAATAGTAACTCACGATGCCCTGAAACAGGATTAAAATCACACAACTTAAAAACAAGATTTTTTCTGCCGGCGGTAATGATACTGCCGGCAGTTTTATTATGCATCTGCTGGCAGCTTTACAGCCCAACCGAGAATGCTGCATAAAACGCCTGCGGTCAGAATGTGTGAGAAAAATGGATGAGAAAGCTGCGAAAGATTGCCGGACCAGTTGACATATTATGATAAGGTGGATAAGGATGATAAGGATAGAAAGTTGTGGTGTAATTTCCCGAAAAGCCGAAAAGTGCACCACCGCTCTCGTCACGCCGCCGCATATTACTTCTGTATATTGCGCAGGTGCATGTATACGGTATTTTTGGAGATGTGCATCTGGTGCGCCACTTCATTGACCGCGTCTTTGAGGTTGAAGATCCCTTTTTCGTACATGAGAGAAACGATCTCCTTGTTGATGTTTCCGGCTGAAACGGTCGGATCGCGGAAAACCTGTTCACGGGCGGAACGGAGTGTTGAGCTTATAAGAGATGCCGTGTCTCCGGCAAAACTTTCTTCCAGGCTGGCCGCCGCCGACGATTCGCCCGGAGGCATGAGGCCGCGGAGTATCGTATCGAGCGGGGTGCCGAGATAGCAGTTGATGCAGAGAAATCCGATCGGCTTATGGTTTGCGCCGCGGATCACGATGGTGCATGATTTTATGTCGGCACCGCTTTCATCTTTATTGAAGTAATTCAGATGATCGGTTTCCGGGTGTTCTTCGATTTCGGAAATCAGGGACAGCCCGAGGTCGGTGATCGGCGAACCTTTAGTACGGCCGGAATGGGCGCCGCCGGAAATCATTATTACCGAGTGCTCAAGATCGGCCAGGCTGTGAAGTATTACTTCATAACTTTCGCCGAGATAGCTGCCAAGGCCCTCTGCGAGTGTCATATAACTCTCCAGAATCAGTTTGTCTTCCGGGGTCAGTTTTATAGGGTGTCTGCTCATGGATCGTGCTCCTGTTTTCATCTGCAAATATATAAAATATTTTATCACGAATGAAATATTTTGCAATGCGGATATGCCGGAGGCGTTGGAATAAAAGTGTTCGTATGGTATAATTAATGCAGAGGTAGATATGAAACTAGGAAATGATCTGAGAACTGAACAGACACAGAAACTGGTCATGACACCTACAATGATCCAGGCAGTCAAGATCCTGCAGCTTAACAGGCAGGAACTGCTGGAGCATGTACGGGAAGAGATCATGGACAATCCTGTCCTGGAGACGGCGGCAGACTCGGGAGAAGAGCAGAACGCTCCGGCCGAACGCGAAGAGCGCGAGGAACGGGACGAACACTCGGACCTGGATCAGCTGATACTTGATTTTGCCGAAAACAGCGGTCTTGATGATATCAGCTACAAGCAGAACTCGTTCAGCAGCGACAGGAATTCTATGTATGAAAATCTGGCAGATGACAGGGAAACTCTGCAGGAGCATCTTCTGGTGCAGTTAAGACTGACCAATCAGGATATTGCGCAGAAATGGGTCGGCGAGTACATCATTGAATCGCTCGACGAGAACGGCATGATGACTTCGACTGCCGAGGAAATCGCAACGGCGCTCAAGACCTGTATTGACAATGTACGCGCGGAGCTCGAGATAATACGCGGCTTTGATCCAATAGGGATATGCGCTGAGAATTTTGCGGAATCCCTTCTTATACAGCTTGACTATATCGGCGAGGCCGATGAATATTACGAGAAACTCCTGCGTGAGCATCTTGAGGATCTGGCGGCCAGACGCGTTGATAAAATCGCCAAGTCGCTGGGCGTATCCAAAGAAGAAGTTAAGCATATGATGGAAGTGATCCGCGGACTTGATCCGAGACCAGGTTCGTCATATGCGTCGGGATCTTCGGCGAGTTACGTCGTCCCGGATATGGAACTCATCGGGGAGCCGGGCAGTTTCGAGATCGTGCCGTACGGAGACGGGACGCCGAAACTGGAGGTAAGCAGTTATTACCGCAGCGTTCTCCGCAAAGCCCAGTCGGAAAAGGACAGCGAGGTCATCGACTATCTTTCGGATCGTGTGGATTCGGCAGTCCTGCTGATAAGGAACATCGAACATCGCCAGCAGACGATCGAAAATGTAACGCGTTTTGCAGTGACATTCCAGGATGAATTCTTTGAGAAGGGTGTCAAGTATCTCAAGCCTCTGACCATGAAGATGGCGGCCGATGAGCTGGGTATTGCGGAATCGACGGTCAGCAGGGCGATAAACGGAAAATATATTCAGACGCCGCGGGGTGTTTTTGAACTCAGATATTTCTTTGCGGGAGGCGTAATGAGCGCCGACGGAGGAATATCATCTGCGGGCGTGAAGTCTCACATCCGGGAGATAATCGAAGGCGAGGACAGCGCGAAACCGTACAGCGATCAGAAGATCGCGGACATGCTGAAGGAAAGAGGCATGGACGTCTCGCGGAGGACAGTGGCAAAGTACCGCGAAGAAGAGGGGATCGCTTCTTCTTCCAGGCGGAAAAATATTTGAATCAGTCATAAATTGTAGTAGTATATAAAAGATCAGAAAAAATGTATTGGTGTCTATGTATCAGACGCAGAGGAGGACAAAATGGCAGTTAAGTTAGGATTGAACGGTTTCGGAAGAATCAGCAGGGTGGCTATCCGTATCGCGGCAAATGACCCGGATATAGAGATTTGCGGTATCAATTATCGTAATTCCGAATATGATTACATGAGATACATGCTGCAGTACGATTCGACATTCGGACAGTTTGGCAGCAAGATCGAAACTTACGACAAAGGACTCGTCATCAACGGAAAGAAAATTCCGTGCTATCTTGAAGGCGAGGCAAAGAATATTCCTTGGGGAGAATGCGGCGCTGAGTATATCATCGACGGAACAGGCGCTTATACGACGACTGAAAAAGCGAAGGATCACATAAAAGCGGGAGCCAAGAAAGTTATCATTTCAGCACCTGCAAAAGATGCCGCAACGCCGACATTCGTAATGGGCGTAAATAACAAGGAGTATAAAAAAGAATATAAGGTAGTATCGAACGCATCATGTACAACAAACTGCCTGGCGCCTTTCGCCAAGGTCGTAAACGATGCATTCGGCATCAAATCAGGACTCATGTCGACTATTCATGCGGCAACAGCAAAGCAGAAAGTTGTCGATATGCGTTCAATGAGCGACTGGAGAAGAGGCAGATGTTCCTTCAACAACATCATTCCTACATCGACAGGAGCGGCCAAAGCAGTTGCCAAAGTCATTCCTGCACTCGAAGGCAAGATGACAGGTATCGCGTACAGAGTTCCTGTAGCGGACGTTTCGCTGGTCGACCTCAACATCATGACGGAGACGCCGACGACATATGAGGAAATCTGCGAAGTGGTCAAAAAGGCTTCGGAGAATGAGATGAAGGGCATTCTGGAATACGTTGACGATGAAGTCGTATCGAGCGATTTCCTCGGCGATCCGCATACATCGATCTTCGACGCCAGAGAAGGCATCACGCTGAACAACCAGCTGTTCAAGATCATCCTTTACTACGATAATGAGTTCGGATATGCAACAAAGACGCTCGAGCTCGCAAAATATATGAATGCAATCGATAATAAATAAAGGAGAACGAAATGAAAAAAACGGTCAGGGACATTGATGTAAAAGGAAAGAAGTGCCTGGTGAGGTGCGACTTCAACGTGCCGATGCAGGACGGAAAAATCACCGATGATGTCAGGATCAGAGCAGCGCTTCCTACGATCGAATATCTCAGGGACAACGGCGCGAAGGTCATCCTGATGTCGCACATGGGCAGGCCGAAAGGTCAGCCTAACAAGGAATTCACACTGGCGCCGGTCGCAGAGAGGCTCGGGGAACTGCTGGGCGGTGCAGTAATATTCGCGCAGTCCGACCGCGTGGTGGATGACGGTGTCGTTGCCGCAGTCGCCGCGATGAAAGACGGGGAAATATTACTGCTGGAAAATACGCGTTACCGTGAAGAGGAGACCAAGAACGATCCTGCCTTCTCCAAAGAGCTGGCACAGCTCGGCGAGATATTCGTGAATGATGCGTTCGGCACGGCGCACAGAGCACATTGCTCGACCGCCGGAGTTGCCGAATTCATGCCGGCTGTATCGGGCTTCCTTATTGAAAAGGAAATCAAATTCCTCGGAGAAGCTGTCAACGATCCGAAGAGACCGTTCGTGGCCATCATGGGCGGCGCCAAGGTCGGAGATAAAATACCGGTGATCGAGAATCTGCTGACAAAAGTGGATGCGCTGATCATTGGCGGCGGCATGTCATATACTTTCTTCAAGGGCGAGGGACTGGAAATCGGCACGTCGCTTCTGGACGAGGACAGCATCGAACTGACGAAGAAGCTCAGACAGGAAGCTGCCGATGCGGGAGTGGATCTCCTGCTGCCGGTCGATGTCGTTTGCGCGAAAGAATTTGCGAACGACTCTGAAACACTGGTATGTGACAAGGACAAAATGCCGGCGGATATGATGGGCATGGATATTGGTCCGAAGAGCGTAAAACTTTTCTCGGATGAGATAGCAAAAGCAGGAACTGTCGTCTGGAACGGGCCGATGGGCGTGTTCGAGATGAGCAATTTCGCAGGCGGCACCAGGGCAGTAGCTGAGGCTCTGGCTGCCAGCAGCGCGATAACCGTGATCGGCGGAGGCGACTCCGCGGCGGCTGTCAAGCAGTTCGGTCTTGACGACAAGATGACACACATTTCAACAGGCGGCGGCGCATCGCTCGAATTCCTGGAAGGAAAGGAATTGCCGGGTGTAGCCGTTCTTGAGGATAAGTAAGCATTTGTGCAGATAAGCGCAGGAATGATTGCTTGGATGCGAAAGCAGAAAGGATATAAGGGGATTAATAATGAGGATTCCATTTATTGCCGGAAACTGGAAAATGAACATGTCGGGCAGGGATGCCGTAGAGTTCGCGGAGCAGTTCAAGGCACTCTATAAAAATACCGATGTAAGGACGGCGATCTGCGCTCCTTATGTACATCTCGAACTGCTCGTTGAAGCGTTCGACGGTACAGACATCAAAGTCGGTGCGGAAAATGCGCACTGGGAAGACAGCGGCGCATACACGGGCGAAGTTTCAGTACCGATGCTTGAAGAAATCGGCGTTGACTACTGCATCATCGGACATTCGGAGAGAAGACAGTATTTCAATGAAACAGATGAAACTGTGAACCTCAAGCTGAAGAAACTCTTCACTTCTTCGATCCTGCCGATCCTGTGCGTAGGAGAGGTGCTCGAGGAAAGAGAAGCCGGAAAAGAGAAGGAAATCGTCGGCGGACAGCTCAAAAAGGATCTGGAAGGTCTGACGGCTGACAATGTCAGAAAACTGGTAATAGCCTATGAACCTGTATGGGCGATAGGCACCGGCAAGACCGCCACTCCTGAACAGGCAAATGAGATGTGCGGATTTATCCGCGACGTCATAACTGATCTTTATGATGAAGATGTTGCGGACGAAGTGATCATCCAGTACGGCGGCAGCATGAATCCTGAAAATGCAACCGAACTCATGAATCAGCCGGAAATAGACGGCGGACTAATCGGCGGAGCAAGCCTCAGCGCCGAAAAGTTCATGAAAGTCATAGACTTCTAAATAAATCAGCAACAGCAATATTGATTTAATAATATCGAATTGATGTAATGATATCGATCTGCTAAAACCCGCGGCCGTGCGCCGCGGGTTTTTATATGGCACTATAACCGTTTGGATTTTAGTATGGCAGCATTATACTGCGGCTTTTAGTATGGCGACATAATACTGCGGGTTTTAATATGGCGGCATTGCACCGCAAGTTTTAGTATGGCGGCATTGCCGGATGACACTTAATCGTTTAATCGATAAGATCATTCTGAGTTGATATAATAAATATGCAACAGGGAGGAGTCGTTTGTATGCCCTATTTCACGATTAGATGAGGTCTGCAGTGCCGATATCCGGCCAATGGGGTATATTATTTCATCCATCATGGCCATTTGTATGCCCTATTCCGCATTTAGATGAGGTCTGCAGTGCCGATATCCGGCCAATGGGGTATATTATTTCATCCATCATGGCCATTTGTATGCCCTATTTCACGATTAGATGAGGTCTGCAGCGCCGATATCCGGTCAATGGGGTATATTTTTTCATTGATCACGGCCGTTTGTATGCCCTATTTCACGATTAGATGAGGTCTACAGCGCCCATATCCGCCTAATAGGGCATACAAATGTGCCGCCGTTTCGTCGTACACATGCGTCACACCTCTGCCGCACATTAATCTGACATACCCCTTGCTTTCAGCGGCCGGGTATGGTAATATAGTAAAGCTATTGAAAAAAATAAGAATGATTTAGATATATCGGAGGTATAATCACATGAAGATCATGATGATCATATTAGCGGTCATAAGTGTAATAATTGTAGGAGTTATCCTGATGCAGGAGAGCAACAGCGCAGGGCTTTCGGGTTCTATCGCAGGCGGAGCTGAGCAGCTTTTCGGGAAAAAGAAGAGTCAGGGTTATGACGCTATCCTGCACAAGGTTACGATAGTATGTGCAGTGGCATACATTATCCTTTCGCTTGCGATCGTTACGCTTGAAGGCGTACAGTAAAACAAAAGATGAAACTCCCGAGCATCTGCCCGGGAGTATTTTTTTAGGGTATTGCAGCAACAAGTACCATATACAGCGCATTGCCTGATGCTTCCTGATGCTGCTGATGCCTGATCATGCGGGCCACAGTGCTGCACAGTGCAATACAACTCCGCACACGCCATACGGTGCTGAAAGATGATATGTGCTATCCGCTGCGGTATCAGCAGTTGCAGTCGATGAACGGGCGGAACTTCCAGAGATTGAGTCCGACCTGCGGGCTGTAGACTCTGCCGACGCTGCCGTCAGATACAGTAATGACGATTTCGCCGGTCGCGCTTATTACTGCGGAATTAAGATGACCGCCGCTGCACTTGATCGTGCCGTCGTCCTGGAGCTGAGCGAACATCGCATGACAGTGAAGATACACCTCATTGCTGTCGTCGCGGGTGACATTGCCCGTGAGCGAAACGAGTTCAAGCATGCCCTCGATGTCGCACGAATGATATTCCTGGCCGGCGACGTCATATACTCCGACGACTGCCTTGGAGCAGGCGCCGAGGCCCTGAACGGAAGCGAGACGGATGTCCTCCTTTTCGCAGATTTCTTTGAGATCCTCGAGGATCTCCTCTCCCTGTTTGAATTTAGCGTAAATAACGTTGTCGAATCTTCTGTAATCCATAGTACACCTCCACGATAAGTATTATATAATAGAAATATGAAAGGTTGAATATATAAATGGCAAAGAAAAATAAAAAACATATGCCGCCGAAAACGGGCGTCATACATAAACATAAAAGAGGTTTCGGATTCGTGACGCCGGAAGATGAGGACGGGTCGCTGGGCGATATTTTCGTACCGGGCAAAAGCATGAACGGCGCCATGAACGGCGATATAGTTGAAGTCAATCTCATTCCGGAGTATCTCTGGGAGCAGTCACGCGAAGGCATAGTTACACGGATCATTTCCCGGAGCGTCGAAGAGGTCGTCGGGACATTTGAAAAAAATAAAAAGTTCGGCTTTGTAGTGCCGGACGACAGGAAGCAGAACGACGATATTTTCATCAAGAAAAAGGATTTCGGCGGAGCGAAGCGCGGGGACAAGGTGGTCGCTAAGATCGTCAAGTACCCGGGAAAGCACGACAGCGCGGAGGGCAGGATCATTCAGATCATCAGCCATGCGGGCGAACCCGGCGGCGATATCAAAGGGCTGATCAGGCAGTACAATGTGCCGGCCGAATTTCCGAAGAAAGTAATACAGGAAGCGAAGGCGCTGGAGGCGCAGGGAGTGCGGAGATCGGACATTGCTGCGAGAAAAGATCTGAGAGGCAAAACGATCTTCACCATCGACGGAGCCGATTCGAAAGATTTCGACGATGCGGTCTCGGTGGAAAAGCTGGAGAACGGGGATTATCTTCTCGGAGTGCATATCGCGGATGTCAGTCATTATGTCAAAGAGAACGGATCTCTGGACCGGGAGGCTTTCGGCCGCGGCAACAGTATTTATCTGGTCGATCAGGTAATACCGATGCTGCCTGAAATGCTTTCGAACGGCATCTGCAGTCTGAACCCGGGCGTCGACAGGCTCACGCTTTCGGTCGATATGGAAATTACTCCGGCCGGCGATGTCGTGCGGCAGGAGATATATGAGAGCGTCATCAGGTCATGCGAAAGAATGGTCTATACAGATGTATCGGACATACTCGAAAAAAATGACAGAGCGCTGATAGAAAAATACGCTGACATTTATCAGGATATCCTGATGATGGACGAACTGGCTTCGGTCCTGGCGAAGAAAAAAGACGCCAGGGGCAGTCTTGATTTCGACATTGAAGAATCAGAGATCACGCTGGACAGCAGCGGTGTTGCGGTCGGGATCGGCGCGGCGGAGAGAAGAACTGCGAACAAGATGATAGAGGAATTCATGCTCCTGGCAAACGAAACTGTCGCGAGAGAATACAATGAAAAGGGAGCTCCGTTCGTCTATCGTGTGCACGATAAACCGTCGCGCGACAAGATGGAGGAATTCCAGACATTCCTGCAGGGAGTGGGCATCGGACTGAACGGAAGCCCGGAGAGCATTACGCCGAAACAGCTGCACGAGGTGCTGGAAAAAGTCAGCGGGCACACATATGAAAACGTCGTGAGCAGCGTCATGCTGCGGTCGATGCAGAAAGCGATATACAACACGGAATGCCGGGGACACTTCGGACTGGCGCTCGATTATTACTGCCACTTCACCTCGCCGATCAGGAGGTATCCGGATCTGATGATCCACAGAATAATCAAGGCGTACCTTCACGGTGAAGTCGACCAGAAAGCGTTTCGCAATTTCCGGAAGAAGGCGAAGGAGGCCGCGGAGCATTCATCGGAGACGGAACGAACGGCCATAGATCTCGAACGCGATGTCGAGAAGCTGAAGAAATGTGAATACATGTCTTACCATGTCGGCGAGGAATACGACGGCATAGTTTCCGGTGTTACCAATTACGGGATCTATGTGGAGCTGCCGAATACCGTTGAGGGCATGATCAGGCTGACGGATCTGAACGACGACTATTACGAATTCGAGCCGCAGCATTACCGCCTTATCGGGCGCAGGACAAACAGGATATTCGCGCTCGGTGACGAGATGCGGATAAAGGTTTCTGCGGTGAATATCGAAGAACGTGAAATCGACTTCATTATGATCTGATGGCCAACGGACGGCCGCATGATTATCTGATGGCTGCCTTGTTCGGATTCCAGAATTCAGGCAGGAAGATCAGCAGGACAGTTGTAAGTTCGAGTCTGCCGATGATCATTACGAGCGACATGAACAGCTTGAGCGGTTCTGAGAACATAGCAAAATTGCCGGCGTCGCCGATTACTCCGAAGGCGGATCCCGTCGTCGAAAGCAGGGCAGCGGCCGCGCTGAGAGTCGATGTCATGTCGAGGTTCTGGAGTGAAAGCACAACGGCTGTCAGTACATATATAGCAAGATAGAGCACGACAAAGGTGGTGATACTCGAGACTATTGGTCCCTGCATAGTATTGCCGCCTATTTTTACGGCGCGGACTGAGCGCGGATGCACTCGTCTGTAAAATCCTCTGGCGATGAGCTTGAAGACAACGACTATCCTGATGATTTTGATGCCGCCGCCTGTCGATGCGGCGCAACTTCCCATGAAGAGAAGGATGAACAGCACCATATGGCATATGCCCGGCCAGTTGTTGTAATTGGTAATGGTAAATCCCGAGGTGGACGCGAACGCGGTCACCTGGAAGAATCCGTATCTCAGCGATTCACCGATCGATCTGAATGTGCCGGAGAAATAAAGACCGGCTGAAACCATGAGCGTGGAAGCGGCGATGATGCAGAGATAAACGCGCAGTTCAACATTGTGCCTGATCCCGGCCCAGTTCCTCTGGATAATATATATATACATCATAAAATTGACAGAAGACAGTATTGTGAATATCGAGATCACAAGCTCGACGTAAAGGCTGTTGTAATACGCCACGCCGGACGGGTGAAGCAGAAGTCCTGCCGTGGAAATGCTGCCGAGAGAATTTATCAGAGCCTCGAACGCTCCCATTGAGCTTCCGCGCCACAGCATAAAGAACTCGCAGACTGTCAGGAATATATATGAAAAATAAAGCATTTTTGCGGTATCGGCAGTCTTGGCCGAGGTGCGCGTAACAGACGGTCCCGGTGTTTCGGCCGCCGCGATGCGAAGTCCGCTGATGCCGAACGAAGGGAGTATCGAGATGATAAATACGACTATTCCCATGCCGCCGAGCCAGTGCGTTGTCGCTTTCCACAGCAGAAGCGCATCGGACAGAACATGATCGGAAATGACTGACGCCCCGGTCGTGGTGTATCCTGCGACCGCTTCGAAGATCGCATTGCAGAGAGTGTGCGTCTGGCCGGAGAAGTAATACGGTATCGCTCCGAAAAGAGCGCAGGCGATCCAGCAGATCAGGACAGTCATGTAGCCGTCGCGTATGCGGAGTGTCCTTGATGATGTCGGTATGCACTTATACATTAAAAGGCCGAGGCCTATTGAAAGCAGAGACGACAGCATGAATGCATGCATTGTAACATTGTCGTCGTTATAATAAGCACAGAAAAGAGAAGGCAGCATAGCGATGCCTGTGATAATGAGCAGGAAGCCCAGTGTTTTGAAGATCGTCTTGAATCTGAAGTCCATGTACTTTTCTTCTCCTTCTTAGTGCTAGCGGTAAGGGTTCCAGAATCTGCGCGAGAACAGCATGAACAGTGTGAACAGTTCAAGCCTGCCTGCGATCATCGTGAACGACAATATCCATTTGCTGAAATCGCTGAAAGCAGCGAAGTTCAGCACAGGTCCGACTTTGGCGAACCCTGGTCCTATATTTCCGAGACATGTCCCCGCCGCCGAGAGCGTCGTCACAAGGTCGAAGCCGTCGACCGAGATCAGAAGCGAGACAACAAAGAAACAGACTATATATAGGAAAGTGAAACTCGTGATGCCCTGTATTACTTCGGAATCGACGATCTTGCCGTCGACCTTGATGTTATACAGCGCATTCGGATGGAGCTTCGTAGTAATGTTCCGTTTTATTAATTTGAGCAGGACGAGCACTCTGCAGACCTTGATGCCGCCGCCGGTCGATGACGAACAGCCTCCGATGAAGAACAGCGCAAAGAGCATCATCTTGCAGAAAGTCGGCCAGAGATCGAAGTCCGTCGTGGCGTAACCCGTCGTCGTAATGATCGAAGCGACCTGGAAAAAACCTGCGCGGATCGAATCTGAAATATTGGTAACCGTGCCGGTCATGACAAGATCGAGCGCGATCAGCAGGCTGAATGCAGTAATGATATATATGTACAGTCTGAATTCAGAGTCCTGCCATATAGTGCGGATACTTTTAGTGATCGCGAAGTAATACAGGTTGAAATTCGCCCCGGACGCTATCATGAATATCGTGATCATCCATTCGCAGAAAGGACTGTGGAAGTGCGCGATACTGTCGCCGTAGTTGGAAAAACCGCCTGTGCCGACCGTGCCGAACGTCTGCACCGACGCGTCGAAAAGGCTCATTCCTCCGAACATCAGGAGGACGATCTCGACGATCGTGAAGACCGTGTAAATCAGGTAAAGACTCTTGGCCATATCGCTGACTTTCGCCGTAGTCTTGGAAAAGGTAGGTCCCGGTGATTCGTTGCTGGCGATCAGCTGCCCGCCTATTCCCAGAGCAGGGAGCAGCGCGACTGCGAGGACGAGTATCCCCATGCCGCCGACCCAGTGCGTGAACGAACGCCAGAAAAGCATCGACTGAGGTATTACTGTAAGGTCCGGGATTATCGTCGACCCCGTGGTCGAGAAACCCGAGCACGTCTCGAAAAACGCATCCGCATAGGAAGGGATGCATCCCTGAATGACGAAAGGAAGAGCCCCGATGAGGGACATGAAGATCCAGCACAGCGCCACGATGATATATCCGTCTCTGTTCTTTAATTTGCCCTTCGGAGTCTTAATGACCATGATAAGGCTGCCGCCCAGAGCGAACGAAGGGATAATGACCGCGAGGAATGCTTTTACAGAATCGATTTCACCATAATAGAACCCCACCAGCATAGGGAGCATCATACAACCGGCTGTCAATATCATGAGCAGCCCTATGACTCGCACAATTGCTTTTATGTTGAGATCCATTAAATTCTTCCTTTACCTTCCGATGAAATCCGTAGCTTTGCCGGCGCGCAGTATCTTCTCGAGATCCGTGACCTCGGAAAGAAGACAAATCAGGATAACGCGGTCGCCCTGTCTGATGACAGTGTCGCCGTTAGGGATCATTGCCTCATTGCCGCGCCTGACGGCTGCGATGAGCATGCCATTAGGAAGCCTGAGCTGCTTGATAGGTTTGTCTATAAGTTTCATATGAGGAGCCGCGACGATTTCCATGATCTCGGCCTGGCCCTGGATGAGGCGCGACGAGATGACACGCTTGGATCCCTGAATAGTCCTCATGATATTGCTGACTGTGATGTCGAGAGGATTCAGCACCATATCGACACCGAGATTGCTTATGAGTTCGGTGTACGTCGCGCGGCTGACCTTGGCGATAACATCTTCGATCCCGCGGTCCTTGGCCATCAGCGCAAGGAGCAGGTTATCCTCGTCAAATCCTGTGGCAGTAACGAACGCGTCCATATCGTCGATGCTTTCTTCTTCGAGGAGGCTGACATCCGTGCCGTCGCCGTGGAGGACCATTACGTTCTCGAGGTGCTCGGCCAGATAGAAGCAGCGTTCCTTCGAACGCTCGATGATCTTGACGGAAATGTTGAAGTCTGTCAGCATTTTCGCAAGGTAAAGACCGGTCTTGCCGCCGCCGACGATCATGACTTTCTGAAGGTCGGTGTACTTGCCTTTTTCATGGACCATGCGGCTCAGATCTGTTATCCTTGCGCGCTCGCCTATGATGTAAAGGCCGTCGTTCTGCATTATTGTCGTGTCTCCGTGCGGGATGATGATCTTGCCGTTCCTCGAAATGGCAACGACAAGAGTGCCTTCGAGGACGGAGGCAATGTTGAACATATCCATGCCGATCAGTCTCGGCATCTTGGAAACATTGAACTCGAGAAGCGATATCTTTCCGCTCTGGAAAATACCGTTGTTCAGAGTATATTTTTCAACCAGGTATTTATATATTTCAATGGTGATCGACATATCCGGGTTGATCAGATAATCGATATTCATATTGTCTCTGATGAAGTCCATCTGATTCATGTGCTCAGGATCCCTGACCCTCGCCATGACATGTGAACAGCCCATTTTCTTCGCAAATGAGGCAATGATTATATTCTTTTCATCCGAATCCGTAGAAGCGAGCAGGAAGTCGAAAGATGATATATGGATGTCGCGCAGTACAGAAGTATCTTTTCCGTCTGCAGTAACAGTCATTACATCCATCTGTGTCCCGAGCTTCTGCAGTGTCTGTTCGTTCTTGTCAATCACTGTGACAGCGTGGTCGCCTCCGAGCAGGGCGTTCGTAACTCTCATCCCCAGCTTGCCTGCGCCTACTACCGCAATTTTCATAACATTCTCCTTTTGATTGTTTCAGGGCATGCCAAAATCAGCATACCACCTGCTATTTTAACACTTTTGCCTGGAAATACAATCATAGTTTGATATAATAGTATTTTAAAGGACCGGGCATCCGTGCAGAACGGTTTCCCGGATAATTAAAAAAGGCACTCAGGAGGGGACATGGAAATCAAAAAATATATAGGCGGCTTTATTCAGAGCAACGGATATATCATTCGCCAGAAAGGCAGCGCCGACGCGTTCATCATCGATCCGGGCTATAAGCCGGAGAGGTTTCTCGACTTCGCGGCGGACAATGAGCTCCGCATACTCGGGGTCCTGCTCACACATCATCACAATGACCACATCGGAGCGGTGAAAACTATCATCGACAAGCTCGGGTGTGACGCATACATACACGAAGCGGATGCGCATTACTGCGGCTTCCCTGTCACGGCCTTCGCAGACGGGCATATCTTCATGCTCGGCGGAGAGAAGATCACGGCGGTGAATACGCCGGGACACACGAAGGGCGGCTGCTGTTTCTGCGCGGAGGGCGGAGATTATTTTACGGGCGACACGATCTTTGATACGGATATCGGGCGCACCGATCTGGAAGACGGAGACCCGTGGGGGATGGCCGCGACACTGCAGAACATCGTGAACAAATGGCCGGATGAAATCAGGGTGCATCCCGGACACGGCGATTCTTCGACGATGGCGAAAGTGCGTAAATACAATCTCGAGTTCATCGAAGCGCTCGAACTTGACCTGGACAAACATAACAGCAGATAAGGAGCAGTAATGTCAGTAAAATTGATAGCACTCGATCTCGACGGAACAACGCTGAGGTCCGACAAAAGTCTTTCCCCGAGGACGGAAAAGGCGCTCGCTGAGGCAATAGCGAGAGATATAAATGTAGTGATCGCGACCGGAAGATGCTTCGGCGCGCTCCCGAAAGTCCTCACCGAATTCCCGGGCATACAATACGCGATCACGTCCAACGGCGCGCAGCTTATAGATCTGAGACACAAAAAAATCTTGAGCGCGCATTGTCATACACCGGAAAATGTCGAGCGGATCGCGGACATCCTGCAGCAGCTCGACTTCCACAGGAACATGCCGGAGGTCTTCATAGACGGTGAGGCATACCTGGAACGCGAATTGTTCGAAGCAACGAAGCGCGGCGAGATCGGCTACAGGACCAAGGAATATGTGCTGCAGACCCGTACACCGATCGACAATTACCTCCAGTTCATGCTCGATCATAAAGACGCAGTCGAAAACGTCAATGTGTTCTTCCCGAGCGCCGGCGAGCAGGCCGCAGTAATGGACAAGTGCCGCAGTCTTACGGGCGTGACTCTGACGACTTCCTGGGACTGGAACCTGGAGATAGGCCCCGCAAACACCACGAAGGCGCACACACTTCTCGAACTTGCCGACATCGTCGGAGTGACTAAGGAAGAAATGATGGCCTGCGGCGACAGCGAGAACGACATCCCTATGATGAAACTCGCCGCTTATCCCGTCGCCATGGGCAATGCCAAAGATGCCGTCAAGAAAGAAGCCGTCTTTGTCAGCGAGACCAACGAAAACGACGGCGTGGCGATCGCCATCGAAAAATACGCCCTCTCATAAGAAACGCATCAGCGCGGTCTTCCCTCCGGTGAGACCGTGTTTTTTGCTGAGCTGGTTGATATAATATGATAAGGATGGAAAATGGTGGTGCGATTTCTCGAAAAGCCGAAAATTGCACCACCATTTTCAACGTTTGCGGGCCCTCGCCGATGGCGCGAATGTGAATTCGTCTGTTGAGCGCCCGC
>JALCRY010000011.1 GCA_022652985.1 Eubacteriaceae bacterium
CCGCTACAGTGACAGGCGGCGCGCTGACCGGGATAACCAAGAGCGAATGGACGCAGGGGGGTACGACGCAATGAAAAAAATGAATCCTGCCGGAAACAAAAAAGGCATCGTCCTTCTCGAAGCCGTCGTGGCCTTTGTCATTCTGCTGATCGGGATAGTCGGTGTGACGGCGCTGGTAATGGCGTCGATCAACCTTAACAACAAAGCGCAGGATACAAACACAGGCATGGAGACTTCGATCAAAGCGGTCGAACAGTATATGAACGGAGGCACGCCGGCAGTGACCGATACAGGGACCGTTTCCGCAACAGTCAGCGGCGTTTCAGTATCGATCCCGGTGAATATAAGTGAAGAGGGACAGCTGGTGTTCTTCCGGGCTAAGTAGCGCACCGGGGTTTCGGCGCGGCGCAGCAGCAGGAGGCTGTAATGAACAGGAAAGGTTTCACATTGATAGAAATGATAGTCGGACTGGCTATTCTCGCGATCGTGATCGGGACAGCCGTCTATCTTATAATGCCGATAACCAATGACTATTCGAGCAGCTCCGATAAATCCGCGGCGCAGCAGATCGCGTCATCGCTCGTCAACGAGATCAAACAGCAGACCAACAATTCGACTGCCGTCAAACTGAAGACCGATTCCGCGGGGAACGAAGACTCCGGGACGATACAATACACACAGGGCGGGACGGACTACGATATTACTGCCACAAGCGACGGCTATCTGTCGATCGCCGGCAAACAGCCGTACACCGCAGACTTCTACAAGGGCGACACTATTACCATCAGCGGCGTGAAGAACGCCGAAGCCGACAAAACTGTCGACATGACACTGACCGTCCTCAGCGGCACCAAAACGCTGTACACGACAACATGCACGCTGCAGCCGACACTGCTGGCGAACAACAGTGCGAGCGGCGGAGACGGCGGGAGCACATCTTCCGCAACATCGTTCGAGAAGCTTCTGGATCAATACAACATCACCGCCTCCTCGTGGAGCGGGCTGATGGACGAAGCCGTGGCGAACAATGGAGCCGATATTTACGGCGGCAAAATATACTATGATTATGTAACAGTCAACGGCAAGACCGAAAAGCATTACGGGACATATCTTAATCAGACCGACTACGGTCCTGACTTCATCGCGCCCGGAAAAGCCAAGAACTGGCCGGCGATCGATGACTACGCCGCGCATGCCCTGAACTGGATCTATGTTTTCTCCGACACGCCTGTCGTACATTCTGTTGATGAATACAACAGCAGCACTACTAAATGGGCAAACAGTCTGAGCAGAGGCGATCTGATCACTGCGGACGACGGACTGTACGCGTTCTGCGGTTCATATACGACAAGTTATGCGACGTTCCCTGCGGGGAATTTTGTAAAACTGTCGTAAGTGCGGCTGGGCGGACCGGCCCGCTGACGATTCTGTCACTTTTTCTCATTATCCTCAAAAAATTAAACAAATCGCACTGTTTGTTAAATAGCATTTTAAACAATCGCAGGGGGTTGTTTATTTAATAGCAAAATTTTCAGACATATAATCAAGATGCGGGGAAAGGTTTTGCGTTCCCGCGGAAAAAATTATGCTGTAATTTGTTATTACGGAGGAGTTTGAGGCAGTATGAAACACATAGCAAGCGGTGTGGTCAAACACAGAAAGATGATCTTTTTGATTGCTCTTTTCCTGTTGATCCCGTCAGTAATAGGCATTCTGAACACTCGTATAAACTACGATGTGCTGGTTTACCTGCCTGATAATATCCAGACGGTCCAGGGGCAGAACATACTGAAAAAAGACTTCGGCACAGGCGGCTTATCCATGCTTATGGTAAGCGGGATGAGCGATAACGACGTGTCGAAACTGAAGAGCAAGATCAAGGACGTAAAGCATGTTAAAGATGTAATATGGTACGACGATCTTGCGGATGTAACGATGCCGAAAGAAATGATCCCGGAGAAATACTACAAGGCATTCAACTCCGGCGACACCACGATGATGGCGATATTCTTCGACAGCCCGGTATCTTCGGACAACACTATCAGCGCTGTCCAGCATATCAGGAGGCTTTCGACGAAACAGTGCCTCATCAGCGGAACAGCGGCGTACGTTACAGATCTGAAGGAGCTCTGCGAAAAAGAGGAGCCTATTTACATTCTCATAGCTGTATTGCTCGTTTTCATAGTGCTGGCAGTATTCATGGATTCGTGGATGATCCCGTTCCTGATACTGTTCAGTATAGGGCTTGAAGTCATTTACAACTTCGGGACCAACTTTGTCGTAGGCGACGTGTCATACATCACGAAGGCGCTTGCGGCGGTGCTGCAGCTCGGCGTCACGATGGACCTTTCGATATTCCTCATGAATTCGTACAAGGAGCAGCAGCAATATTACGGCGACCACGATGAGGCGATGCGGCACGCTATCGTCAAGACATCCAGCGCTATCACAGCCAGTGCGCTGACCCTGATGGCAGGATTCCTGGCAATGTGCTTCATGAGCTTCACGCTTGGATTCAACCTTGGAATAGTGATGGCGAAGGGCGTGCTGTTTGGAGTTATAGGTACTTTCACGATCCTCCCTGGATTGATTCTCATGTGCGACAAGGCAATCGTCAAGACGACGCATCATACCTTCCATATGAGATTCGGCACCCTCTCTCACTTCATAACCGGACGGCCATGGCTCTTCGTCATCATCTTCCTTCTGATACTGGGCCCGGCATATTACGGCTATTCACACACAAATGTATACTACGACCTTTTCTCGACACTTCCTGCGAATCTGCCGAGTGTTAAGGCGACCAAACAGCTGAGCGACAAGTTCGACCTCAACACGACACACATGGTGCTCGCCGATTCCAAACTTTCAGCGAACGATATGGACGATATGATCAAAGATGTCGAAGGCATCAAGGGCGTCAACAACGTCATCGGCCTCCAGTCGATCGTCGGTCCTGCCGTGCCGGAGGAGATCCTGCCGCAGAAAGCTGTCGATACATTCAAGAGCGGCAAATACCAGATGCTCATGATCAACACGAAATACAAAGTAGCTTCGAATGCCGTCAACAAACAGATCACGCAGATCAACACTGCGGTGCATAAATACGACAGCAAGGCCATGGTCATAGGCGAAGGGCCGCTGACCAAAGACCTGATAAAAATAACGGATAAGGATTTCAAAGTCGTGACCTGGATCTCGCTGCTGGCGATATTCATCATACTCGGGTTTGTGCTCCAGTCGTTCTCGCTGCCGTTCATTCTCGTGGCAGTAATACAGATGGCTATTTTCGTCAACCTCGGCATCCCGCACTACACCGGCACATCGCTCGCGTTCATAGCCTCGATATGCATCGGCACCATACAGCTCGGGTCCTGCGTAAACTACGCAATACTGATGACCACGAGATACAAAGCTGAACGGTACGCGGGCAAGCTGAAGCGGGAAGCGATAGAGATAGCGCACTCCACATCAGTAACATCAGTAATAATCAGCGCGACCGGGTTCTTCGCGGCGACATTCGGAGTCGCAATGTACTCGGATATCGAGATCATAAGCTCGATGTGCCTGCTGCTTGCAAGAGGAGCACTCATAAGCGCAACAATGGTAATATTCATTCTGCCGGCATTGCTCTACCTGCTTGACGGGCTGATCATAAAAACCAGCAGAGGATTCAAGAAGAAGGAAATAGAAGGAGCTGAATTATAATGGAAAGGAACAGAAAATCAAAGATATTGATATGGGTCATTGCAGTAATGACCACGGCAGTAATGCTGGCGCCTGTCCCTGTTTTCGCGGCAAACGGTGCGTCGGTAACCAAGGATGAGACGGTCTACGTCATTCAGGATGCGAGCGGCAACGCGAAGAAAACTATAGTCAGTGATTTCCTTAAGAACACTTCGGGACTTTCGACGATAAGCGACAGTACTGATCTCAGCAACATCGAGAACGTCAAGGGGAAAGAAAAGTTCACAAAATCGGGAAGCTCGCTGTCATGGGCTGCTGCAGGCAATAATATTTATTACCGCGGCACAACACTGCGCGACACACCGATCACCATGAGCGTAAAATATTACATCGACGGCGAAGAAATGACGCCGAAGCAGATCGCGGGCAAGAGCGGCGATCTCGAAATCAAAATAAATTACACGAACAACGAAAGAGTCGGGGACGTGAGAGTACCGTTCCTGGTAGTGAGTACGATGATGCTGAAAGACGATAATTTCTCGAATGTTACCATAGACAACGGCAAGGTCATCGACGATGGCGACAAACAGATAGTTGTCGGCATGACGATGCCGGGCATGACGCAGAGCCTGAATCTTTCCAGCAGTGATATCGACATACCTGAATCCCTCGACATTCATGCGGACGTAAAGGATTTTTCACTTGATACGATAGTGACAGTTGCGGCGAATAACCTCTTCGATGATCTCGACACAAGCAGCGTCAGCAGTCTGTCGGATCTCGATTCCGCAATCAACAAACTCGACGTTTCCGCGCAGAAACTCGTCAGCGGATCGGTCAAGATCGCTGAAGGAACCAAGGAAGCGTACAGCGGCAGCAAGAAACTGGCCAGCGGCAGCAAGACGCTCGCGTCGGGGACATCCGACCTCAGCACAGGCCTCGGCCAGCTGAAGACAGGATCGGCTTCCTTCAACAGCGGCATTACCGCCCTGCAGACCGGCATGAACGACATGAACACGAAACTCGGCTCGGGCATCGCGCAGATGTCGTCCGGAGTCAGCGATATGAACAAACTGATGAGCAGCCTGTCCGGCAGCTTCACCTCGGCTGAAAGTACGAACACGACGGCAGAGACATACCTGAACAATCTGGCACAGGGAATGTGCCAGGAGACAATGGTTCAGATCCTGACAAAATACAAGACTGCGCCGGCAACGCTGACAGATACCGAGAAAGCGTTCCTGGGAATTTACCAGGCGCTGGAGACCAGCAACGGCACACTGAAAGTCGCGAACGACAACATGACTGCCTCGACATTCACCAATCCGAGTGACGGCAAAACATACAATACACTGTATTACGGTGTGAACGCGATCGGCAGCGGACTGTCGAGCATGAGCTCGCAGGCTTCGTCCGGGATCTCGCAGATACAGGGCGGACTGACACAGCTTTCGACGGGCGCGCAGCAGCTCTCCGCAGGCATCGAGAATGCATACGGCGGCAGCGTACAGCTGAAGACCGGAGCCGACAAACTCAATACCGGCGCCAACAGCCTGGTCAAGGGCGAGAAGACGCTCGTCTCCGGAACCAGCGAACTCAGCAGCGGCATGAGCAAATTCTACGATGACGGGATCGCCAAAATCGTCAAGGCATACAACGGAAACGTGAAAGGCGTGGCCAAGAGACTGCAGAGCATGGCAAATGCATCACAGGACTACACCACATTCACAAAGCTTTCCAACAATACAAAAGGGACTGTCAAATTCCTCTACAGAACCGATGCGATCGGCGAGTAAGGATCACAGCATAACGCAAAGCACCCGGCGGAGACCCCGCCGGGTGCTTTGTATTCCGAATGATGACCACGCTGTGTCCGGCGATGACACAGCGTGTACATTATATTTCTGAATGAGGGCTCGTCAGGTGCTTTAGATTTCGAAAATAGGCACCCGGAAGGAGACACCCGGAAGGAGGCATCTGGAAGTAGGCACCCGGAAGTAGGCATCTGGACATGCCGGCTCCACGCCTGCGGGCCGTTTTCCGCGCTGCGAATTATGTATCCTGCGGGCCGGATATCGGGCCTGCAGACCTCATCTAATCGCAGAATAGGGTATACAAACGGCCGTGATCAGTGAAAATGTATGCCCTATCGGCCGTATATCAGGTCTGCAGACCTCATCTAATTGCAGGATAGGGTATACGAACGGACGAGATCAGTGAAAATGTATGCCCTATTGGCCGGATATCGGGCCTGCAGACCTCATCTAATCGCAGGATAGGGTATACAAACGGCCGTGATCAGTGAAAAAATATACCCCATCGGCCGGATATCGGGCCTGCAGACCTCATCTAATCGCGGAATAGGGTATACAAACAGCCGTGATCAGTGAAAATGTATGCCCCATCGGCCGGATATCATTACTGCAGACCTCATCTAATCACGGAATAGGGTATACAAACGCCGCGTGGCTACGCGGCTGGAGGCCGGAAGCTATGGCGCGCAGGCGGAGACTATTGCCGCGCGACTGCGCGGCTGAAGGCGGAAGCTATGGCCGCGGCCGGTTTTTGAAAATTGAGGTTCTGTCACTTAAGGGGTGTTTACATTGAGATTAGAGCGCGGTGAGTGTATAATAAAAGCTTAGGAGGAATCAAATCATGGGGCCAAGAATATCGGTTATTATACCGGCATATAATGAAGAGAAACATATAGCGAAAATGCTCGAATCTGTGAAAGCGCAGGTGTTTGAGGATTTTGAGGCTATTGTAATAAACGACGGATCGACGGACGGGACGCAGAAGGTAATCGACCGTTTCTGCGCAGAGGACGACAGGTTCAGATGCATTGAACAGGATAACCGCGGAACGGGTGCGGCGAGAAACGCCGGCATCGAGGAGGCCGCGGGAGAATACGTTGTGTTTTTCGATGCGGGCGACTATGCGTATCCTAATGCGCTCGAGAGCATGTACGCGGCGGTCAGGAATGTCATGGCGGACATTGCGATCGCGCATATAGAGGACGCGTTCGACAGCGATGTGTACGGATCGCAGGCGTCGTTCGAGCTCTCGCAGAAAAAGGAGATCGACAGGTACGATAAAAATATTCTGCTGACTCCTGAACCGAACAATAAGATATTCCGCCGCAGGGTCATCATCCAGAACGGCATCAGTTTCGACAATACGGAAAACGCGGAAGATGCGGATTTCCTGCTCGACTTCCTGGACGCGGCAGACCGCATAACCGGCTGCGATGATCTGGTGTACAGAAGAAATCACCGGTCGAAGGCGGGACAGGCGTCGGCGACGAGCCTGATCAGCAGGGGCAACCTCGAGCGGATAAAAGAAATGAACGTGAATCTGGCAGCCCGCCTCGACGCGAGGATACAGACCGAGGAGGACCGGCTGGCGGAGAGCGCCGGCAGGGATTCGATGGAGTTCAGAGAAGAGCAGATGAAGCATGAAATATACCGCTCGGCTCTTTTCAAACGGTTCACGGAAATAATCCTGGATAATTACTACAGATCAGTATGGATGATAGACGATGATGTTGTTGCGGAAACGGCGGAGATGTTCGGCGCGTATAAGCAGCAGATGTTCCCTGCGGACTGGAAGGATCTCTGCGCGGAGAACAGGGATCTGCGCATTACCAAAGACACGCTGATGACGCGGGCTGAACTGGCCGAAGATCCGCTGCTGACAGTAGTCATTTCCGATATGCTGCCGGCGAAAGACGCGGCGGCTGTAGTCGATGCGTATTACAGGCAGAAACTGCCGGCCTTTGAGATGCGCGCGGCGGAAAAATTCCGCGGTCTGCTGGAAGAGCGTTACGGCGCGCTGCCGAATTTCGGATTTATCGATTCGTCGGCCGGGATAAAGAAGTTCAAAACGTCCGCGCTGAAGAACGCCGCGGGAAGATACATCATCTTCGTCGATGAGGGGATCGTTCCTTCGCGCCGTATAATAAAGCACATGTTCGACAGACTCGAAAAAACAGACGATGTGTATATTACTGCGAGGATCGACGGGATCAGAGCGCACGAGACGGTGTTCATCAACGAGTTCAGAGTCGTAAAAAACAGAACGCATTACAACAAGCTCGACTGGATGTGGGGCAATAAGATGTTCCGTGTGAAGACGCTGAGGACCAAGAAAGTCCTGTTCAGCGACGATCCTGTCAGGGATATGGACAGGCTGTACAACAACTCGAAATATCAGAAGAGCACGCACTGCGGGTTCGTGTCGACACTGACCCAGTCCGACGTGCTTGCGAATGTAAAGAGCATTACCGTGAAAGCTGGGTATCCGTGCAAGCTGTGGTCGGAGGCGCGCAGACTGGCGCTGATCGAAAAATGGAATACCCCGGTCATTACTGCGGGCCAGAAAATAAAGAGGAAACGTCTGAAATACATGAGGCAGGGATATAAATTCCTCTCCCTCAAAGTGGCGTTCCCTTACGAATATAAGAAATATTCCCGGAAGCCGCTGGAGGACAAAGTCATTTTTGTCGAGCCGAGGCTGAAGAGCATAAGCAACAGCATGCAGCCGCTGCACCAGGCGTTTGAAGAGCGCGGAGATATAGTTATCAAAGATCATTACCTCGCGCATGAATTCGGGCGCTACAGAGAGCAGTACAAGAGGACGATGGCGTTCATGCGGGATCTCGCGACGGCGAAATATCTGATCATGGCCGAGGCGAACAGCACGCTGGGCGGGTTCGAAGTCAGAGAAGGCACGAAGGTCGTGCAGGTATGGCACGGCTGCGGCGCGTTCAAGAAGTTCGGGTTCGGAACGGCGGATCTTCTGTTCGGCGGAGACAGGAAAGAGCAGGAGAAATATCCGATGTATGCGAACTACGATCTCGTGACCGTCAGCAGTCCGGAAGTCGTCTGGGCGTATGAGGATGCAATGGGCATCAGCCACGAGTCGGGGATCGTGCAGCCGCTGGGAAGCAGCAGGACAGACACGTTCTATGACGAGGAATACAAAAGACAGGCGCGGGAGAAATTCGATGCGCTCATCCCGGAGAGGAACGGCAGAAAAGTAATACTTTACGCGCCGACATTCCGCGGCAGAGTCACCAGGGCGCAGGCGCCTGATCAGCTCGACATAGCCGAGTTCGCGGAGAAATTCCGCGATGAATATATACTGGTAATAAAACACCATCCGATAGTGCGCGAGCTCCCGGATATTCCGGCTTCCTGTCAGGATTTCGCTTTCGATCTCACGCGCGGAAGCATGGATATCAACGAACTGCTGACAGTCGCGGATATTTGCATTTCCGACTATTCGTCGCTGGTGTTTGAATACTCCCTGATGGAGAGACCGATGATCTTCTTCGCCTATGACCTCGAGGATTACAACGACTGGCGCGGGTTCTACTATGACTACGACCAGCTGACACCGGGACCGGTGTTCAGGACGAACGATGAAATGATAGACTATATCGAGCATATAGACGAAAGATTTGACATAAAGGTTGTGCAGGATTTCCGGCAGAAATTCATGTCGGCGTGCGACGGCCATGCGACGGAGCGCGTGCTTGATTTCCTGTTTGATGAAAACGGAGGAAACAATGATTGATCTGGTGAAAAAACGCGTAAAAGGGATACTGACGGCAGGTTCGTTTTTTGCGGTCAACAGAGCGATGATACCGTTCACGAAAGTAGACCCTAAAAAAGTGCTTTTCGCTTCTGATGTCAGAAAAGAGATCGGCGGAAACATGAAATTCGTTTATGACTGGCTGCCGAAGGACAAGTACAGGATCGTGACAGACTTCAAGGCGGACCGCCGGATAAAGAGGACGCTGAAGCAGGACCTGACGCTGGTCTACAACATGACCACCTGCCATTACATGCTGCTCGAGGATTACTTCAGATACACTTCATACATGAAAGTGAGGAAGGGGCAGGAAATCGTCCAGCTGTGGCACGGAGCAGGCGCGTACAAGAAGTTCGGATTCAGCAGAGCGAACGGCGATGAGGGCATAAAGATCCACAAGGGCTACAGAAAATACGCCAAGGCGATCGTCAGCGCCGAGCCGATCAGGAAGTGCTATGCCGAAGCTTTCGACATTGCGCTGCAGAAGGTGCAGGCGACGGGCGTTCCGCGCACGGATATATTCTTCGATCAGGAATACATCAAAAACAAAAGGGAGGAACTTTACCGCGACTTCCCGTTCCTGAAGGACAAGAAAGTTATACTGTTTGCGCCGACATACCGGGGAACGCGGGCCGAAGATGCGGCCTACGACTTCGACAAGATCATGCCGGACAAATTCTGTGATGCGCTGGGAGAAGATTACGTGTTCATTTTCAAATGGCATCCGGCGACGTACAACAATCTGAAAATCGAGGAAAAACAGGCTTACGACCTGGAAAAATATAACGGGTTCTTCCATGATCTTTCGCAGGCGAGAGATATCAACGACCTGCTGCTCGTGACGGACGTGCTCATCACCGACTATTCCTCGGTGATCTTCGACTATCTGCTCACGGACAAACCGATCGTTTATTACACATACGATCAGGAGGACTACGAAGGCGGACGCGGGATCTACTTCGATTTCGACACCTATGTCTACGGCCGCGTGGCGCGGGATCAGGATGAACTGATCGAGGCGATCAGGGCCGGCGACATGTGCGAAGACAAGAGAGAAGCATTTAGAAACAGGTTTATGTCGGCGTGTGACGGACGCTCGACCGAAAAGACCTGCGAGTGGATATTCAACGATAAACTGGAGAACTGATATGGAGATAATAATCGACATCGGCAAAGGTCTGCTGGGGTTAATATACTGTTTCCACAAACTTGCGAAAGTACATCCGAAAAAAATCACGATCGTCAGCAGGCAGGGAAACAGTCCGTCGGTCGACATAGAACTTCTGGCGGCGGAGCTCAGGAAGCAGTGTCCCGACGCCGAAATAGAAGTGCTCTGCCGCACGCTCGATTCGAAGGTATCGTACCTCGGGCACATGGCCGGAAAGCAGATGCATGCCATAGCGACATCGAAAGTACTCGTCCTTGACAGTTACTGCATCGCGGCGAGCATCCTGCATCACAGGAAATCCCTGAAGATCATCCAGATGTGGCATGCGATGGGCGGCTATAAAAAATTCGGCAAAAGCATACTCGATATGGAGGAAGGCTCTTCAGCCAGACTCGCGGACGCCATGGACATGCACAGGAATTATGACCTGATCCTGGCAAGCAGCGAGGAAAGCGCGAAATTCTTCGGCGAGGCATTCGGCTATGACCGATCGTATTTCAAAATACTGCCGCTGCCGAGGACCGACCTGCTGCGCGACCGCAGATACATGGAGAAGAAAAAGGCGGAAATACTCAAAGCATATCCGGAGCTTGCGGGCAGAAAAATAATCCTGTACGCCCCGACCTTCAGGAAGGCGGCGGCCGGCGGGATGACTATGCGCGAGGCGGCGGCTGATCTGGCGGAAGAAGCGGCGCGCGCCGGATATACGGCAGTAATGGCTCCTCATCCCCTGATGACAGGTCACGATATTGCCGACGATGCGGTGGTGTGCTCGGAGTTCACTTCAATGGAACTCCTCTCCTGCGCGGACTGCTTCGTCACCGACTATTCGGCGATGATATACGAAGCCGCGATAGCGGGCGTGCCGGTATATATGTATGCTTTCGATAAATCCTCGTACGGTTCAAAGCGCGGGTTCTACATCGATCCGGAGAAAGACCTGCCGTGGGAGATGCACGATACGGCGGAAAAAGTCATTACTGCGGTCGAAAATGCGGAATGCGACATGGAGGCCCAGCAGCGGTTCGCCGATAAATACGTCGATGCGCGCAGCGGCTGCACCGCGGAGCTTGCGGAGACCATACTATCGATGATATAATAATATATTGAGTTATTTAACATCAGACAGAAAGGATATTTATATACATGATATTTGGATTGGTATTGGCCGGCGGGATCGGCAGGCGTATGGGGTCGGAGATCCCGAAGCAGTATCTCAAGGTCGGCGGCAAGGCCATTATTTCATATACGGTCGAGCAGTTCGCGCGCAACAGACAGCTGGAAAAAGTAATAGTACTGGTGCCTGAGGACTGGGTCGATTATACGGAAGATCTGATGAAAGAGGACCTCAGGGAGTTTATCGACAGGATCGACGTCACCGAGGGCGGCGAAATGAGAAACGACACGATCATGAACGGCATCGCCTATCTGGAGAAGAGCTATTCCATCGATGAGGAGACTATCGTAGTCACGCACGATGCGGTCAGGCCTTTCGTGACGCAGAAGATAATCGATGAAAACATTGAAGCGCTGAAGACATTTACGGCCTGCGATACGGTCATTCCGGCAACGGATACCATCGTTGAGAGCATGGACAATGAATTCATTTCCAGCATTCCGGACAGGTCGAAGCTGTATCAGGGGCAGACACCGCAGTCGTTCAGGGCGGAAACGTTCAAGAAGCTTTACAATTCGCTTTCCGATGAGGACAAGATAATCCTTACGGATGCGGCGAAGGTGTTCGTCATCAAGGGAGAAAAGGTTGCCCTCGTTGAAGGCGCCTCGGGAAACATAAAAGTGACATATCCGTCCGACCTCGAGCTAGCGGACTCGCTGCTGGCGGGCGGAAAGAACAAATAAATCGGAGGAAGCAAAAGTGGAGAATACTATTTACAGTCTGGTCGAACCTAAAAAAATCATTGCGGTACCGGACGAGATCGATGAAAGCAGCGATATCGTCGTTGTGAAACCGACGCACCTTTCGATCTGCCATGCGGATCAGAGATATTACCAGGGGATGAGACCGCCGGAAATACTGGCGAAGAAACTGCCGATGGCTCTTATCCATGAGTGCCGGGGCACCGTGGTGTGCGACAGCAGGGGCGAGTTCACGCCGGGGCAGGTCGTAGTAATGGTCCCGAATACTCCGTTAGAGAAGGATGATGTCATCGCGGAGAATTATCTCCGTTCGTCAAAATTCCGCGCGAGCGGCTTCGACGGTTTCATGCAGGATAAAGTCGCTGTCAGACGCGACCGCGTGATCCCGGTGCCTGACGGAGTGGATCCGGACGTGGCCGCATTTTCGGAAATGTGTTCGGTCAGCTACCATGTAATAGACAGAATGGACAGGATAGCTCATTCGAGAAGAGATATCATCGGCGTATGGGGCGAAGGAAACCTCGGCTATTTCACAGCGCTGCTGTTAAAGAAGAGATTCACGGATTCCAGGATCTATCTCTTCGGCGTCGTGGAAGACAAGATGGCGGAATTCACTTTCGTCGACAAGACGTTCAGCGTAAACGATATACCGGAGGATGTGCATGTGGATCATGCGTTTGAATGCGTCGGCGGCAAGTACAGCGCCGCGGCCATAAATCAGATCATTGATCCCGTTATCAATCCGGAGGGCACGATCGCGCTCATGGGAGTATCCGAGGACAATGTTCCGCTCAACACCAGAATGATACTGGAAAGAGGACTGAGACTGTTCGGTTCGAGCCGCAGCGGCAGTGCGGACTTCACACATCTCATGGAGCTCTATGCTAAATATCCGGATGTCCCGGAACTGCTGAGAGCAGTCATCGGGGATGTCATTGATGTCAGCACCATCGACGATATACATACGGCATTTGCCAAAGACATGGCGAACGGCAGCCGAAAGACTGTCATGCGCTGGGGACTGTAATTTTTATGCAGAGAGGGGTCAGGTATGTTGAATGTTAAAGCAAAAAAAATTCTCACTGTCGTGCTGTGTGCGGCGGTCGCAGTTTGTTTTGGTTTCCCGTATATGGGGACGGCTCACGGCGTGACGGAAACGGTTTTCCATGACAGAGGAAGCGCATCCGCCAACAGAACGGCGCTCAAGCAGCTGCTCGGAGGAGACGAGGAAAAGGTCATAACGATCGCTGACGACATCAAGATCGACAAATTCCTCAAGATCGGCGACAATACGACGATCAATGCTTACGGACATTCGATCACGACCACGGAAAAGAAGGGCGTAATAGAAAACTACGCCGACGCTCTTAATTACGGAGCACTGAAGAACGTTACTATAAACGGAGGCACCTGGAGAGCGGCGTCCGGATACAAGAAAACAATGATGAGGTTTGCTCATGCCGACGGCATCACGGTCCGCGACGCGACGATATACGCGAATTATGAAGGCCACGGCATCGAACTGATCGCCTGCAGAAATGTGCTGATCGACAACTGCAAACTTTACGCCGAGGGTACATGTTCGTCATCGTGCCATGAGGAGCAGCTGCAGATAGACCTCGCCGCACCGAGCACCGCGCCGGGATTCAAAAGTGAGACCGGCACCAAATACTGGAACGGCGCGCCGTGCAAAAACATTACTGTGACGAACTGCACGGTCAAAGGAGCCAGAGCGGTATGCGCCAACTTCACCAAGAAGCCGAGCGAATCGAAATATCGTACCGCCAAGAATTATCACAGCAATATCACTATAAAAAACTGCAAACTCACGGGGAAGAACGCGGAGCCGCTTGCTCTGTTCAACACGAAGAGCTGTACAGTTACGGGAAATACAATTATCAATAACACGAAATCACGCACTTCGTATTCGGTCGGATGTCATGTGGCCATGATGGAAGGCACAGGACCGGCTGCTTCGAAGAGCAATAAGGTGATCATCAGCAATAATACTATCAAAGGGGCGAGGAATTCGATTTTCGTCTTCTCGCACAACTCGAAGAAATTCGGAACTGTTAAGATAACAGGAAACAATTGTTACTGCAAAGCGGGGAAGGCAAGCGCAATTTATGCCAGGAAAGGCGTGGCGCTTTCACTGACAAAATCAGGCAACAAGACACATACATGGTAATGTGAAAATCTTGTGGAAATTATTTCCGCACGTGGAAATCCGATGAAAGTTGTGGTATTATGTCAAGCGTTAGGAGGAGTTGAGCTTGAAAATATCATTCAGGCCGATGAGGTTTGTAATAATTACATTTGTTATATTGCTTGCGGCAGTTCTTGTGCCGCAAGTTGTTTATGCCAAAAGCGGGCCGTCGAAGGTGGTCTGGGCAAATTCAGGTTCAGTCCACACGATCACTGTCGGCGAAGATTTTGATTTTAACGCCAAAGTGTATCCGTCGAGTGTTTCGGGTACCGTCAAATACAAGAGCAGCAATAAAAGCGTGGCGACGGTCACATCCAAGGGTGTTGTGAAAGGCATAAGCCGCGGGAAATGCACCATTACCGCCACCACCAAGGCGAAGCCGAAAAAATCGGTGAAATGCACGGTCTATGTCGGCACGAAGGCGACTTCTGTGGAATGGAACAATACTGAGGACACAAGAGTCATATATGTAGGCAAGAAATTCGATTTCAATACGACGGTTTACCCGACGAACGCTTCGTTCAGGAAGGTAAAGTATTCTATTGGAAATTCAAATATAGCGACGGTCACCAAGGAAGGAGTCGTGAGGGCGAAGTCCAACGGCACTACTCACGTGACTGCCACGACGCTGGACGGCACTAAGAAGACTGTCACCTGCACTATCAAAGTGAAAACCAGGGTGGCGGATATCAAGCTGTCCTCGAAGAGCAAGACCTGCTTTGTCAATGACAAGAGGCAGATAAAGAGCAGAGTGACTCCGTCGACCGCCAGTGATAAGACGGTCGCCTGGACCAGCGAGGATCCTTCAGTCGCCACGGTCGATGAATCAGGGACTGTTACGGGCGTATCGTCCGGAGTGGCCGAGATCAAGGCTGAAGCCGAAGACGGCAGCGGGAAGACCAAAACATATAAAATATATGTACGGGGGAGTCTTTCACCGAGTGAAGGTTTCTTTATCGCGCACAGAGGTTATTCGGGACTTTACCCGGAGAATACTCTGGAGGCGGTGCGCGCGGCATCGGGCCGCGGGTTCGGTGGTGTGGAAATCGATTTCTGGGCCTGCAAAAATGATACCGGCGGCACTGATCTTATGATCATGCATGACGGAGATCTGAACCGCATGTGCGGAGCAGATGTGAGCATAAAGAAAGTTAATCTCGCCAACAGGGCGAATTATCCGGTTATCTACGGCAACGGCAACGAGTCCGGGCAGACGTATCTCATACCTACGGTGCAGGAATTCCTCGATGCCATGAAGTATTCGGGACTGAAGCTGGAGATCGAGATGAAGGACACCTCGATCAGCACGGCCGGAGCGCAGGAACTGCTGAAAGAGATACATGATGCCGGCGTGGATTCACAGGTTGTCGTGACCAGCGCCAATAAAAAGAGCCTGGTGACATTTGCGGACACTTCGGTCGTCTGCAGCGACGGCACGACGGTTTATGGCAAAGATATCAACAGAGAGTTCATACTGGGCGTTGATTCTGAAGCCGACCTGGATACGCTTATCAAATGGGCTCATAATCAGGGACTGTACGGCGTGAACGTAAGATATTCCCTGCTGACACAGAATACTGTCGACCGCATCCATGACTACGGCATGAAGGTCACGGCCTGGGTCGTAAAAGACCGCGGCATCGCGGCGGACATGATCCGCATGGGCGTCGATTCTATTACTTTGAACAATACACTTTGGTAGACCGCGCTTGAGCGGGGAGAATGATATGAAGAATTTTCTTATGAGGGCCGCAGCCGGTCCTTTCGACAACCCTTCGCATTTCAGAGGCATAAGCGAAAACATGGTGAACGGCAATACCGGCAACCTCATGTTTACGCACAGCATCTCAAGAGCGCTCATGCTTGAAGGCGTGAGCATCGACTACACGAAGACCGATCATTATATTTCCGCCGGCGAAGCTGAGGAGATGAATGCGAAGTACGACTGTTTCGTCATTCCTCTGGCCAATGCTTTCCGTAAGGACTTTGAGTTCGAGCTGAATTATCTCACCGATATGGTGAAGAAGCTCGATATGCCGTGCATCGTCATCGGCGTAGGTTACCAGGGAGAGCTTTCCGACAGCGCGAATAAAGAACAGCCTATGGATGAGAGCGTGCAGGCTTTCATGAAAGCTGTGCTGAAGAAGTCCGCTTCTGTCGGCCTGAGAGGGGAAATGACGGCGAAGTATCTGGAGCGGCTCGGCTTCAAAAGAGAGCGCGACTTCACGGTCATCGGCTGCCCGTCGATGTATCTCTACGGAGAAGATCTGCCGCATCCGAAACCGCTGGAACTGACGCCGCAGTCGAGGATAAACCTGAACTGCAAGGTGGTGCTCCCGCAGAAGATCCACGACTTCATGAATGTCGTCTGCGAACAGATCCCGGATCATTACTACATCCCGCAGAATACGTATGAACTGAAAACGGTGTACTGCGGAATGCCGCTGAAATATTCCCGGAACGTTAAGGTGCCGGCTAATTATCCGGGCGACCTTTCGCATAAACTGTACAGGGAAAACAGGGTGCGCGGATTCGTGACGGCCGAGAGCTGGATGAATTTCCTGGCGCAGGGCGATATGAATTTCGGGACCAGGATACACGGCAATATCGCCGGGATCCTCGCCGGTGTACCTGTGTATATTGTGGCTCCTGATACGAGAGTTCTGGAGCTTTCGAATTATCACAATATCCCGCATATGACTATGGAGGAACTCGATCCGGCGATGAATATCTTCGACATCGTGAAGGATGTGGATTTCGATCAGATACAGATCGGGCACCGGGAGCGCTTTGCGCATTACATGGACTTTATGCATGACAACGGGTTTGATACGATATTCGATCATGAGCTGGAGACCATACCGTTCGACGAGAAAGTTAAGGAGACGGATTTCCTGGGGCCTGTGATGCCGCTGCCGTTCGCGTCGGCTGAAGAGCAGGCGGAAGCCATGAAGATGTGGACCGACAAGATCGATGAGCTGAGAGCAAAGAACAAGAAGCTCAGATACGATGTGAAGCATCCGGCGAGAAGTACGGCGAGACGCGCGAAGCGCAGACTGATCAGGAAGATCAGAACGAGATCGGTGAAAAAGTAGACAAGGCAAATTAAATAAAAGCAAAATAAGAGGCTCTGCACCGGGGATCATCCCGTGATGCAGGGCCTCTTTTGTTATACCGCTGAGTTCCGGGTTTCTTCCGGCGCTTTACTTCAGATAGTAGAAGTTGCTGACTCTGTTTTTATAGTCGATCAGTTCGTTGTACTGGACCATTTCATATTCGTTGATATACTTCGTGTATTTCGACTTTTCGCCGACATCATATATCTTGCCGTTGTCGCCCTTGTAGCAGATCGCTGTTATCACAGGGACTTTCTTTTCGAGATCGAGCAGGTACTTGTTGTAGCCTGTGAGACTCTGGCCGGTCATCTTCGCCAGGTACGAACCGAGATAGTTGGCGCTGATATCCAGGTTGTCCTTCGACTTGATATTATAGTTTGCCCAGATCATTACCGGCACCTGATATTTCTTTTCAGTCTCCGCCAGCGTGAGCTTGTTCGACGACTTGCCGTAAAGGCTGTTGTAGAAGCTGTCGCCTACGCGCGGCTGATGGTCTCCGTACATAACGATGATCGTCGGCTGATCCACAGTCTGGAAATATGTTATGAGGGTCTGCAGGGCCTCATCGGTCTTTTTGATCAGATTCAGATACTGCTCTGCCTGCTCCTCGCGGACGTCATCATTCGTAATAGTCACTTCTTTTTGCACGACACCGTCTGTGAGCTTATATCCGCTGTGGTTCTGTATCGTCACGTTGAACATATAGAACGGCGCTGACGAGGTGGTGCCTGATTTGTATTTATTGTACTGCTTGATGATCTGGCTGAAGTCCTCCTTGTCCGAGACGTATGATCTCAGATACTGAGGATCCTTCAGATCGTCAAGTGAAATGAACTTGCTGAATCCAAGTTTCGGATAAGCCTTGGCTCTGTTGTATGAGGTCGCCATGCCCGGATGGAACGCAATATTGCCGCCGTACCCTTCGGCCTTCAGATTCTGTGTGAACGAAGGACTCTTGGTCTTGATCCTGTTGTTGTACGGGATCGATTTGAACGGCAGGAAATACATCGAGTCGCCGGTCAGGAATTCAAACTCCGTGTCGGCTGTGCCGCCGCCGAATACGGAGGAGTGCAGTGTGCCCTTGACGGTGTTCTTCTTCAGGCTGTGATAGAACGGCATGTAATCCGTCGACGTTTTGAAGTCGCCTACTGCATGCAGATCGGAAAACGCCTCGTTCATGATGACTATCACGTTCGGGCTCTTTGATGTGGTCGAAGTAACAGTCCTCGCTTTGTCGGAGGTGTAATTCTTCGTGACTTTCTCCACGTTCGCAACCGAGTAATCTTTCGGCTTCTTCGTGCGGGAGCTGTTGACTGTCAGAACGAACGATACCGCGTAGCCGTGATGCTTGTAGCTCGCCTTCGGGTTGAACCCGGATACATATATGCTGTTTTTGCTCAGGAAAGCATTGTTGCTGAGCAGCGCATACGAACCGCCGCCCCATACGCAAAGTATCAGCAGGACCGCCAGTCTCTTTTTGAGAGGCAGGCCCTTGTACGATTTCAGCGATGCAGTCACACAGCAGAAAATCAGAGTGATCGCTATCGCCCAGATGCACGCTTTGCCGAACACGAGAGTATAGCTGGCCGCTACGTCCTTGGCCGTGCCGATGGAACTGAAATCAGTAGCTATCAGCGGGCAGTCTCTGAACTGTATCAGCATGTAGTTTATGAAACCGAAGATGAAGGTCAGCGCGACCGTAAGGATCGCCGTGCCTTTTGTCCTGTTGGATATCGTGTAGAAAAACCACCAGACGAATCCTATCACCAGCGCATTGAGGAATCCGTTGAGCGAGAAGATCATTCTGACCGTCTCGCTTGTACGCATGCCGGATATCTTGCACAGCAGATAGAAAGAGACGAAAGGCGACATGATAAACAGGATGCGTATGATCAGCATGTTCAGATCGAGGTCTTTTTTGCCGCGTCTGCGCCTGGATCTTTCATAGAGTTCGCTCAGATACTGCATAGGAAGCAGGATGAATATGATGGAAGCCAGGATCATCGCGCTGAAAAGCACAAATATAAATTTGTTGAAGTGCAGGTACTGTATCGAACAGAACAGTCTTTCGCTGCCCATGTTCTTCCCGTTGACCTTCAGCACGCTGTCGTTGCTGTATTTGTTGTCGCCGACAAATATTCCGAAAGCGGCTTTGGAACTTACATTTTTCGTGGTGACCTTGAGTGTGTACTCCGAGCCCTTTTTAATGTCGACGCCTTTCTTATCAGCGGCGCTGACCGTGGTCTTGGAAACGATGCCGTTGGCATTGAGCTTTTCGGTATTGCCGTTGAAGTCGAACCTCGTGATCGAATCGTTGGCGACCATGCTTACATCAAGCTTGGAACTGCCCACCGATTTTCCGTTCTTGTCGAGTACCGTGACATAGACCGTGCCCTTGGCCGTATAGCTCGAAGGGTTGTGGAAGAACAGCTTGATCTTGTTCAGCTTGGTGTCGTGCGCGATGAATGTCTGAGTCACGGTCTGGCTGCCTTTGAGCGATATCCGTTTGTCGGAAGGCACCTTGGCCTGATACCTTTCATAATCAGATTTCGCCACCGTCGGATCATCCTTGATCGCGGACAGTTCTTCGGAAGTAAGAAGATCTCCCTTCAGATCGTTGAAATACGATTTACCGATCAGAAAACTGTCTTTCTGTGTGAATATGAAAATGAGGCATGCTATGAGGATAATTATCAGGATGATTTTCTTGACCCCGAATTCCTTCCTGACATAGTAGGCCGCAGAATGGTTGTTGATTTTTTCAGCGGAATTCATTAAAACATATCTCCCTAACTTTAATAATAAACTTTTGTACTGAGGTATTATACCACGAAGTGAAATAATAGGCGATAACAAGTCGGTCACAAACTGATCATTTAAGCATTATTTCAGCGGTGCACTTTATGGTATATGTAAATAGTGTGATGAAAGCTGAAAAATTCAGAGGTATAAAGAAATGAATAAAATCATACGTACGGCGGCGGCCGCACTGCTGATTGCAGTAATGCCGTTTTGCCTGGCAGCATGCGGATCGGGCTCGGGTACAGGCAGTTCGGCGTCGGCGTCGACGGCTTCAGTCAAAAACACCGAGCTCAAAGCGGGGACCTATACCGTAACGATCGGCGGCAAGTCGGTGACATACAAAGCCGCCTATATCGTCGACGGCATAGACGCGACTATAAGCGGCGGCACCTATAAAGCGGCGGCCGCTAAGAACAAGACAGTATTTCTCGTCTGCAACGGCGGCTCGCTGACGATCTCCGATGCCACAGTCAAAAAGAGCGGCAGCGGTGAAAGCAGCGGAGATGACTATAATTTCTACGGCACCAACTCGGCGATAGTCGTCGTGGGCAAGGGCAGCAAAGCAACGATCAGCAATGTTAAGATCACCACTGATGCCGAAGGCGCGAACGCGATATTTGCCACGAAGAGCGGCAGCGCGGATGTCAGTGATACGACGATCACGACGACGGAAAATTCCTCCCGCGGACTGGACGCGACTTACAGCGGCATCATCGACGCCAAGGATATGACTATTACTACATCAGGCGAGCACTGCGCGACTTTGGCGACGGACCGCGGCGGCGGCACGGTAACGGTCACGGGCACGAACAAGCTGACAACGAAAGGTGACGGCAGTCCGATCATCTACTCGACCGGCGATATTTCGGCGGACGGCGTGACGGGAAGCTCGGCGAAATCACAGGCAGTCGTGGTGGAAGGAAAGAACAAAGCGGCGCTGACGAACTCAAAAGTGACCGTCAAAGACGATCAGGGGATAATGATGTATCAGAGCATGTCCGGCGATGCGGCCGATCAGGATTCATCGGCAGACCATTCCACCTGCGTGCTCAAAAATACGACAATCGTGACGAAGAGCAACTACCCGATGATATATATTACCAATACCAAGGCAAAGATGAAGGTCACGAATGTGACATTCACGGCTGAAAAATGCCGGACGCTGATCAAAGCGACCTCCGACAGATGGGGAACTTCAGGCTCCAACGGCGGAACGTTCACGCTGACAGCTCATGATACGAAGCTCAGCGGCAGGATCAAAGCGAACAGCATCAGCAGCATCGTGGTGAAACTGCTCGACGGTTCTGTGCAGTCAGGTTCGACCAGCGGCAGCGTAACGGTCACGAACGAGTAATATCAGGATCGCCGCAGTGCATGAGCTCCCATTCCGACCGGAACATGGAGTAGCACATGGTGTCGCGGACCGACCCGTCATAGATTTTGTAAGAGTATCTCAGCGTACCTTCATATGTGAAACCGAGTTTCTCGATGACGCGCTGAGATCTTTTATTGTTGGGATTTGTCGTAATGGAGATCATGTCGTAGCGCATGACCTGAAAAGCGTAACGGAGCACTTCCTGAGCAGCTTCGGTCATGAGTCCTCTGCCCCAGTAGTCTTCCGACATCGAATAACCCAGCTCGGCGGCTCTCACGCGCGGCCGGCGGTAATCGGGAGAAAAACCTATGCTGCCTATCGCGCGGCCGGTTTCCTTGTCGACGATCTTCCAGGTATCGTTCGGGATGAAAATACCGCGGATCCTTTTCCGGGATTCTCTGATGGTCTTATGAGGCGCCCAGCCGGCGTTCGGACCGACATTGGGATTTTTCGCATATGCAAAAAGGTCCGCCGCGTCTCTGCGGACGTTCCATTGTTCAAGCTTCAGCCTTTCAGTTTCGAGTTTATCCACTGGCAAATATCCTTTCTCCGAGCCCCCTCGTATAATATATATTAGACAGACGGCGAGTGCAAGCATCAGCCATATGGTATAATAAAATAAATACGGGGAGGTCTGGAGATGCCATTTTTAATGATCAGAAACGATATTGTCAGAGTCGAAGCGGACGCGGTCGTGAATCCTGCCAGCACTATGCTGACAGAGGGCCGCGGCACGAGCAGAGGCATCTATCTGGCGGCCGGGGAAAAGGAGCTGGCGGATGCGTGCCGGGCGATCGGGCACTGCGATATCGGTCAGGCAGTAATGACCGACGGTTTTGCGCTGCCGGCAAAGAAGATCATTCACGCAGCGGCTCCCGTGTGGGACGGCGGCGGCCCGGCGGCGGAAAAAATGCTGTACGATACATATACCGCAGCCCTGAAACTGGCGCAGGACAGCGGACTGGGATCGATAGCTTTCCCGCTTCTGTCCACGGGCAGCAACGGATTTCCGCACAAGATCGCCTTCAAAACAGCCGTCTCGGCCATTACCGGCTTCCTGCTCGACAGCGATCTCCTGGTGTATCTCGTCCTGTACGACAAGACCTCGCTCGAGGTCAGCAAAAGCCTGACGGCAATGATCGATGAGCATATCGACGACGATTACGTCAGCGGAAAAGACGAGTCCTACAGAGGAAAGGCACTTTTCGGAGTAAGGAACATGGTATCGGACAGTATCTGCGTCAATGAAGCAAACGCCGAAGCCGATTATGACAATCTCCGGAAGCTTATGGGCAGAGAAGCGGAGACTTTTTCGGAGATGCTGTTCAGGCTGATCGATGAAAAGGGTCTGACCGATCCGGAAGTCTATCACAGGGCGAATCTGGACAGACGGCTGTTTTCCAAGATAAGGAACTCGGCCGGTTATCAGCCGGGGAAAAGGACTGTGGCCGCGCTGGCCGTGGCGCTGGAGCTTTCGCTCGACGAAGCGGTCGATCTGCTGGGGAAAGCCGGCTACGCCTTTACCGACGCCTCGAAGTTCGACAGGATCGTTTCTTTTTATATCAAGGAAGGCGAGTATGATATCTTCACGATAAACGAGGCGCTGTTCTACTTCGACCAGCGGCTGCTGGGACAGTGATCCGGCGGCGAAAGCGGGGCGCAGGACCGCGCCGACGGATCAGAGTAATGGACCTCGCCGGCGAATTTGTCGCCTGCGAAGCGACCATAAAGTATGAATAAAATATTAAGATGGCTGTAATGAAAAGAAATTACAGTCATTTTTTTATGGAGGTGCATAAAAATGAAGAACAATATAACAGAACTCGTATTCATACTGGACAGAAGCGGATCGATGTCAGGGCTGGAAAGCGATACTATCGGCGGATTCAATGCCATGCTCGAAAAACAGAAGAAAGAAGAGGGACGTATCAACGTCACAACAGTGCTGTTCGACGATAAGATCGAGATCGTGCATGACAGAGTGCCTGCGGAAAATACGCAGCCTATGACACAGGAGACATATTACGTGCGCGGGTGCACGGCACTCCTCGACGCAGTCGGCGCGACAGTCAGCCATATCGCGAATACGCAGAAGTATCTGAGACCCGAAGACCGTGCGGATAAAGTCATTACTGTGATCATTACCGACGGACTTGAGAATGCGAGCCGCAGATACAGCCGCGGAGAAGTCAAAAAAATGATAGAGCTGGAAAAAGAAAAATACGGCTGGGAGTTCATATTCCTCGGGGCGAATATCGATGCCGCGGGAGAAGCGGGTAGCATCGGGATAGACGATGACAGGGCCGTGGATTACCGGAATGACAGCGCCGGCGTAAAGCTCAATTATGATGTCGTCTGCGAGACGATCAGTTGTATGCGCATTGCCGAGAAACGCGTCGACGGTTCGTGGAAGAAAAAGATCGAAGAGGACAAAGACAGATAGGAAGCCCTGGCCACATGTCTAAAATCACGCGAAATATTATGGACAATAGTCTGTAGAATCGGCGCATCCTCTCGCGTAAAATTATAATCGAGGAGGATGTAGATATGAATACAAATGTTAAGAGGAACACTTCGAGGTTATTTGCTGCTGTGCTGGCAGTAATGATGGTGTTCGTGTTCACAGCATGCGGCGCGAAGTACGCGGACAGTCCGTACGTCGGTACCTGGACATCCGACAAGGTGACCATGTACGGCATAACGATCAGCTACGACATGGAAATGGACATCAAGGACACCGGGAAATTCTCATTCAAGGCCGGGGAAGATGACGGAAACGGCTCCTGGGAAATCAAGGACGACAAGTTCTATTATGAGGACAGCGGCACCAGCATCGAAGGGACGATCAAAAATGACAAGCTCCATGTAACATTTACTTCGGGCGGCTCGTCATTTACCAGCACAATGACGAAAAAGTAGCGGCCGAAAGCCGGGATCATAAAAAGGGTGTGTAAGCAAACATGCGCGGTTTCGGCCGCGCATGTAACTTTTTACTGGAAAGTTGTCCCGATAGTGTTATAATAGGTGATGTCATCAGTATGATCTGTTAGCTCAGTTGGGAGAGCGTCTGGGTCACAACCAGAAGGTCGGCGGTTCGAGCCCGCCACGGATCACCATTTTTATTTTTTGATATTTTTTATTTTTTGACTTTCCTGCCCGTTCTGAGCATCTTGTCGATAGTCGCATACAGCAGCGGCGCTTCGATCGGCTTCGACAGATGCGCATCCATGCCGCTTCTGAGCGACATGCGGACATCTTCCTCGAAAGCATTGGCTGACATCGCAATGATCGGTATCGTCGTGCTGTCCTTTTTTTTGATGGCCCGTATGGTTTTCGTGGCTTCGAGCCCGTCCATGAGAGGCATCCTGATATCCATGAGTATGGCCGCATATTCGAAATCGCGTGATTCCGTGAAGGCTTTTATGGCATCAACGCCGTTTTCGGCCAGGTCGACGGTAAAGCCGACCATCTCCAGCAGATTCTTTTCTATCTCGGCGTTGATGATATTGTCTTCGACGATCAGTATCTTCCGGCCGCCGAAATCATAGCTCGGCAGTTCTCCGGACTCCGCTATTTTGTGCGTGCGGCTCTCGTCATATGCCTGCAGTATCGATGAGGCGAATACCGGTTTGCGCATGAAGTTGTTGACGCCGGCTTCCACGGCTATATCTTCGATCTCGCTCCAGTCATAGGCCGTCAGAATGAGTATAGTAACATCCGGGCCGGCTATCTTTCGTATCCGCCTGGTCGTTTCGATGCCGTCCATGTCCGGCATTTTCCAGTCGATGAGGATCAACTTGTAATCGTCGTGCAGCTCTTTGTTTTCTCTGACTTTTTCTATGGCCGACATGCCGGATGTGACCCATTCGGACTTGATGCCGACTTCGTCAAGCACAAGTTTCGTGTGCTGACACACGATGACATCATCATCGACGATCAGAGTTTTGAAAGTCCTGAGATCCTCAGGCGGCAGTGACAGTTTGCGCCTGTGCGATTCTGCGGAAATGCCGAGTGTGACCTCGACAGTGAAATCCGTGCCCATGCCTTTGACGGAATGAACATTTATCGAGCCGTCCATCAGTTCGACAATGCTCTTGCTGATCGCCAGCCCGAGGCCGGTGCCGCCGTAGGAAGATGTGCTGCCGCCTTCCTCCTGCGAGAAAGTATCGAACAGATGAGGCAGGAACGCCTCGTCGATGCCGCAGCCTGTATCGGCGATCGTGAAGCGCAGTTTGGCCTTTGCCGGGTCGCTTGAAAGCTGCTCAATAATAAAGTGTATCTTGCCGCCCGGCTCCGTGAACTTGACGGAGTTGCCGAGAATATTCAGAAGCACCTGCTGCAGCTTCAGCTCGTCGCCGCGGTAGGATTCGTCGGTATACCCGACTATCACGCAGTCATAATCTATGCCGTTGTTTTCACACTGCGAATAGAGAATGGCATTAATGCTGTCGATGAGCCGACGGAAATCAAACTCGTCGTTCTTGAGAAGCATCTTGCCGGATTCTATCCTGCTCATGTCGAGAATATCGTTGATGAGCGAAAGCAGGAACCGCGCCGATATACCGATCTTTTTGAGATGATCCTCCATCGCTGAAGAGAGATTGCTTTCCTTCAGCGCAATGGTATCGAGACCGATGATCGCATTCATAGGCGTCCTGATCTCGTGGCTCATGCGCGAAAGGAATTCCGACTTCGCCACATTTGCCTGCTCGGCCGACCGCAGCGCCGACCGCAGCTGCTCCTCCTGCTCCTGCTGCTGCTTGTGTATTTCAGTATAATCCGTGCGGATCAGCGTCAGCAGACCGCTCTCTCTATCGATATACGAATACAGAAGATGCTTGTCGCGGATCTTTCCGTTTTCCAGCACAACAAAGTCACCGGTATACGTGTCATCGGTTTCAAGCGCCTTCAGAACATTCGGCAGCGACATGAATTCGATGCACGCATCGATCTGATCCGGGACCACATGATTGTAAACATACTCGTGCATGAGCGCATCGTAATCGATACTGTCGTGTATCTCTTCGACATTCGCGCTCTGCTCATTGACACTGATGATGCTGATCGAATTGCAGCTGACGTCTATGGCCGAAATAAAATCGTGCTCTTTGATCAGCGTTTTATCCATTATTATTTCGAGATTTTTGGACTCAGTAATGTCATTGACCGCGTTGAAGGCAATGATGTCGCCGGTGTCGGCCCTGCGCGTGAGACTGACCCTGAACCTGGTCCAGATGGCCTGCCCGTCCAGTGTGCGTATTACAAAATCATGGATGATCGAACGCGTTCCCGAATTGTAGGCAGTAATGATAGTCTCCCGTGTGAATAATCTGATGCAGTCGTTCCTGTCGCGTTTCCGCGGCATCGAGTGAGCGATCGACCTCATAAATTCATCATAATTCGAAACATAGCCCTCGGTCCAGCCTGCCGGACCCGTGAACGTTTCCACTTTGTTGGCAGTAACATTCACCCGCAGCGTCGCAAGATATGTGTCGGAAATAGAATCGATGAAAGCCTGCGCACTCATATACTGCGCGTCGATCTCCTGCTGTATCTGCTTTTCCTTGTCCACATCCAGATATGAAGCATAACTGACTCGCGCTCCGTCCACGATCATATCCGAAAGCCGCGCGATCAGACGCACCCAGTGGAGCTCTCCATCCTCGCCCCGGCACCTGTAACAGGTATCGAAAATGTGATTCTGCGGATCCGCCAGAGTCCTTTTCCACTCTTCAAAAATCGCGGGATGATCCTCCTTGATGATCCTGTCGAGCGCATCGACACCCGGGAAACTGTCCCAATATTCCTTGCTCCCGTGGTGGATGCGGTAATATTCCGCATTCGTGTATATAAGGTTGAAATGATTCCCCTTGATGTGATATATCCCGAGTCCGACCGGCGAATCCTCCGTGAGCGCCTTGTTCACTTCGTTGAGCGATTCGATATCTTCCTTGGCCTTCACAAGATCCGTAATATCCATTTCGATCACATCATAAATGTGATCGCCGTGCTCATCCATTCCCGCCGAATACGCATCCATCTGAAGAATGCACAAAGAACCGTCAGCCCTTTTCGACGGATACACAATCCTGAAATCATCCTCCGAATCAGCATGCTTGCGCAGATTGATGCGCAGCATCTCCGCAGTCGTACTGCTGATATCCTGACTGATCCTCTCCAGGATCCCGGACCTGTATGAGTCGATATTCGTCCCGAGAAAGGCAAACATCTGCGGCGAGGCTTCAATAAGATGCACATCGTCGTTCCTTACAGCAACCCTGCAGGTAAAACTGCTGATCTTGCCGATAATACTGTTGAACTCAATCGCCATTTCCAACACCTCTCTATATTAGTCGATTATAACATATAAAGCGTAAGAAAAAACAGCAAATATAGAGTCATAAGACAGCTTCGACAGGGTCGAGAAAAATAGCTGTAATCATATGCCGCAGATAATTGATGTTGAGTGAATTGTCCGGACGGGCATATGTTATCAGAAAATTATCCCACGGCACGATCCCGTGCCTCCTGAAAAAATAAATTTTTCGGTCGAATTTGCGCATATTGTCATGATCCGTGACATTTCCCTTATGCTCGAGATAATAAATCTTGCCTGTAAGCGGATGGATGATCATAAAGTCCGGGTAATACGTGAGCCCGCCAATGACCAGCGTTTTTTCATAATAAAAATGTATGCCGTACTCAAAAAGCAGATCTGCAATGATTCGCTCCCCGTACGACCTGACAAATACACCGCTGTTAGTCGCAATGCAGAGATTTTCGCGATACTGCGGATTTTCCGACTGCTGCATTTCCAGCTGCCCACACGAGCGGTATAATGACTTGTCGAGATCACGTATTACCGCCGACAGATTTGTCGGATCCTCCTCAAACCCATCCTCCGGCATCTTGGCGGCCGCCTCTTTCAGAACATTAATGCGCCTCTCCATGGCAGTAATAGCCGTTTTCAGAAACGCCTTCCGCGCCAGCTTCTGCACAAGATCCGGCCTGCGCGTGATCCCTCTGTTAACATATTTCTGTGAGTCAGCCTGCTCCGAAACCGGCATAGCATGATAAAAATACACTCGTCCGTCTTTTTCTCTGCGAATGAGAAAACCTGCTGGAAGATGACGAAACTCATACTTGTACATGCGCAACTGCTGCGAATACGATTTGACAACCATTTGTATATAACATTTCGGACCGTAATATTCATTTCCCTTTCCGGTAATCATTTTCAGACTCATTAATCTCCTTTCATTGCCGAGCGCGGACAACCCTGTATTTTCCGAATGCCGGCACTTCGGCGTGTTGATCAACATATCCTGTTTTTCAGGTGCCGATGTCCCGGCGTGTTGATCGACCAGTCCTGTCTTTTGAGTGTTGATGCCGGGCAAACGAATTCAAACGCGTCTTTGATATATTAAGACCTGGCAGCCTCGTGTGGTTTGCAGAACTGATTCCGGTAATTGAATGAGGCTGTCCAAGCAGTTAAATGGTAAATATTACCATTTAACTGAAACCATCTTATTAGATATTCTGTAAATTGTCAAGACTGCCTTCTGACTTTCAAAGAAAGCTGCGCCGATCGCAGTTTGCAAGGTGCAGCTCACATTTTAAAAAATTAGTAAGGTTCGAGTACCATACAACCACCGAAAATAGACGGCTATATGGTATTTTTCATACATTATTCATAAAATTGTCACTGAAATGAGCCGGATATCGACGATCAGCAAGCAAACGATACATGATAGCGACTAAAAATACCATATAACAGCTAATTTCAGGGACTCATATGGTATTTTAGTACCATATTACTTCAATGTTTTGCCGTTATATGGTACTCGAACCTTACTGATCGGATACTCATAAAAATAATACTTTTCACATAAGCGTTTTTACGCTACAATAACATTATCCGATCAGACATCAGATCATGATGCGCGATCCTTGTCGGAGACGGCACACATATCCGGGGCATTGGCGCAGTTGGGAGCGCGTTTGACTGGCAGTCAAGAGGTCACGAGTTCGAGTCTCGTATGCTCCACCACATAGAACCGTTGCAATCACTACATTGTAGCGGTTCTTTCTTATTCTGCATCACTATATGATATATCCTGTGGTCAATATTTGGTCAATGTGCTGTTCATTCTGCACCACATAGTACTGCATACTACACATATTCAATACCGCATACAGATAAAAAGAAATAGGATTGAAATTATTGGAGCGTGTAGGTGCTGTCTGTGATTCTGACTGCTGTTCCATGCCCCAAAATAGCCACGGTCTAATGGGAGCCATGTACATATTGTACTCTTTGAGTAAGCACTGCCCCAAAAGTACCACCCATTTATTATTATTGTCTTGCAAAAAAATATATTATATAGAAAACCATGCACCAAATTCACTAAATTAGAAATCCTCTGATTTTGATATTTGGAAAATCCGGCCATAACAAAAGACGGCATGTTAGCCGCCTTCTGCTATTCTCCTGGCATTGCTGCGCTTATGACTATAATTCAAGGCCCTGTTTTCGTCTGTGAGCGATTTATTATCCTTGCAGGATATATTCCTTCATTGACGATAGCACATTCTCGAAAGATTCTACATGTTTTCCTTTATTGGCATGGGCCACAATGGTAAGCCTTTTTACCTGTTCACTTGTCATGTTTGCATCTATTATGGCCTGCATCAATTCTCTGAGCAATGCATTATTCATTAATTCATTATAAATAGCTCTTTCCTCTTCATCACTGATACGCATATTGGTTTCTTCATTATTTATCATTTTATTATCTCCTCTTCAATGTTGCCTTACGGCTGATAGTTACTGCTCTGTTTTCTTTATATTCCTTTGTAGCTGTTTTACTACACCAAGAATTGAAAAGTGGCAATCATCTTCTATAATGGTGGGTTCATATGCTGTGTTGTAAGGCACTAACATTGTGCAGCTTCCACGCTTGATTACTTTTGATACTGTTCCTTTGCCATTTACATGAACAGCACAATCATCGCCGGATTTGCAGGCAGATGCTTTCTTTAATATCAAAATATCGCCGTCTTGATATTTCGGATACATGCTATCGCCTTTCATGCGAAGTGAAAAATAGTTTTCGCTGTCTGTGATCTGTTCTTTCATTTTCTCTGTCCTTTCTTTAGGGCAGACAACTATGATATAATATATCTGCCCTTTCTGTGGGTGAAGAGGATTGCTTTTCGTGTGGTACCGTTTGGCGATCCTCTTGTTATTTAACTTCTTTTAAATCGTAAGCTTCCGCAATTACATCTGCGCAGCTATCGGATGCATCTTTAAATGCATGGCTGTAAACGCCGAGTGTGACTTTTGGCGATGAATGGCCTGCATAGGATTGAATATCTGTTATAGGTACACCCTGCTTAATTAGTGTTGAAACCATAGTGTGCCTAAACACATGTGGATAAGTGTGTGGCAAGTCGTATTTATCACATAGCTTATTAAGTATTTTATTCGGCTTGTATGGGTCCATAGGTGAACCGTTGTCTGATGTAAATACTCTTTCACATTCTTGATACATACGGCATTTATGTGAACAATATCCCTTTGTTTTATGGTTACATTTGTCGTGATTTTCACAGTAAAACTCTGATGTGTTTTGCGTATTACGCTGCCACAATGGGCCTGCCTGCAATCGCATTTCTGCCTGCTCTGTTTTCCACTTTCGGAGCAGAACCATTACGGCCTGCGATACTTTTAAAGTTCTTTCAGAGGTCTTTGTTTTTGGCTCAGTGAAGAGGATTCCTTTACCAGATACATAATAGCTTCCCTGCTCAACTTCAATTGTGTTGTTTTCAAAGTCAACATTTTGCCATTTTAGGCCGAGTGCTTCGCCTTTACGGAGTCCGGTGACAGCAAGTAAAAAGAATAATGCTTTGTATTTGGTTTTGCACTCTGCGCTAACTGCTTCAAACAGTTTGATACGGTCTGCATCTTCAATCAATTTCGGGTCTTTGTTTTCTGCCTTTGGTTTGCGTATGCCTTTGCCAAGTAATATGTTATTTTCCAATACATCCATTTCACAGCCATATGACAGCACTTGCGATACAGCTTTTAGATATGCTTGTACAGTAGTGGCAGACAATGTATATTTAATGATTTGCTTATTTTTGCCCTTGCCCTTTGTTCGCGCTCTCGGCTGCTCCAGGTGTGATATGTAGTTCCGTATATCTGATTTTTTTAGTTCTGCAGCTTCAATGCTTCCTATAACAGGGTATGCGTTTTTCAATCTGTTCTCGGATGCTGATACAGAGGATGCCTTTTGAACTTTGACCACATCTTCAAGATACATTTTAGCAAGCTGTTCAAATGTGATTTTGCGAGTATCGTAACCATGCAGCACACGATTTTCAAAGTTATTTGCTTCCTGCTGCACATATTTTTCTGTTTGCCTTTTGGTTAATCCAAGCGGCGGCGTGATCGTTGTTGTGACCGTATTCTGCGAACCGTCTGGGCGCAAACCATTTGAAACCCTGACTCTGTATGAAATGGTACCGTCTTTCTTCGGTCTTGCTGTAATGTTGGCCATGCTATTTATCTCCTTTCTGCTGTGCATTATATAGATTATTCTCTTCATATGTTCGGAGCCATTCCGCTAAATCATATTCAAGTTGTTCACGTTTTTGCTTGTCAATGGCAATTTTTATTTCCTTTTTCCTTTTGGAATATTCGGATTTGAAATCTTCATATTTGACTTGCGCAAGGTGTCCTGCTTTGGTGCCTGCTGCTCTTTTACTGCGGTTGTAAAGCTTTGACTGTATTCTGTGATAGCTTGTTTGAATATCGCTTGTTGCTTTTCCGGCTTTTGCTATTTTTTTTGCAGCTTCCGCGCATGAAAGAGATGTATACCCTTCCTGCAAGCTTTTACGTTTACAGTATTTAGTATCACTGCGCATGTTTGGCACAAAGTATCTGTTACAATGAGCACATCTTTTAATAGTGCCGCCACAAAGGAAAATGCCCTGCATAGTTGCCCATATTACATCAATTAAGGAATAACATGTGCTCCAAGTTAGCACTTTGCTTTGTCCTGCCCCTATACTATACAGAAGATTATCATTTGACTCTGACGGCATTATTATTTCGCCCAAATGATTGTATAGTGAGTAGTGATTTTCAATAGAAGTCCTACACAATGGATTGTTGCGCTTCTGATCTAAAAAATATTTTAATGTATCTTCTTTACAGCAGTCTGGATATTTGCAAAATAGGTCAATAACAGAAATAAGTTCATCTTTCTCTGTCTGCAATAATGGTTCGGCGTTAATTATTCCCTCTGCAAATTGCGGCAATATGTTTCTATTTTCTGCATCACTATCAAGGCCAAGAATATAGTTCATTTGATCGCAGGCTGATGAAAAATGCGCAGCGCCAGCAAAGTCGAACGATTCAATAAAAACGCTATCATGCTGTTTGTTTTTTTGTATCTTTACTATGCGAATTGTACAAATATGCGGCCGATCTATATTGATGCCACGTTTGATCAATTCGCTGTCTAACCATTTTTGGTAGTTGCTTTTCATGTTGTGTCCTTTCTAATTCGAGAGTCAAGCACTCAACGTCAACTTTTTTTTAGGCAATGCCATTGCCTGCACATGGCAGGCACGATACAATCACATTAGTTGTTGGCCTACTAATATTATAGCAGGGTAGCAACACAGTGGCAAGATAATTTTGGCTGATGCCACGTTATGGTGTGCCGTCAACTTTTGGTAAGAAAGAGAGGTCCTTAAAATGAGAAACGCAAACATAGAATTAAAGGTGAAAATCGCAGAGAATGGATTTTACCTCTGGGAAGTAGCTGAAAAAATTGGAATGGCAGATACAAGCTTTTCAAGACTTTTGCGGAAGCCGTTGTCAGAGGAAAAGAAAGTGCAGATTGACGCTGCACTTGAAGCACTTACTGCAGAAAGAGGTGAAATTAGTGGAAGATAATTTTGCAGATATGCCAACAGCATATACAGTGCCTAATTTAGTGAATTGGTATAAATCTGTCTGCCCTGCATCTGATCTCACAGAACGCGTTGTTCGTTCGGCAATTAAAGAGGGCTCTTTGAAACATGTAAAAGTGGGAAGCCGTATCCTTATTTCAACACAAGCTTTTTTAACTTGGATTAATGGTGAATGTGATGAAGTTTGACGCTTTGCGTGAATATGTATCAAAATCAGACATCATCAATTTGCTTGATTTGCAGGTTAATCGTGCTGACTTTATGCGTTGCCCTCTTCATCGTGATAACCATGCTTCTTTGAAATTGTACGATGACGGATTTCATTGCTTTAGCTGTCAAGAATCTGGTGATTTTATTCATCTTGCGTCTATTGTGTGGGGTGTAAAAGAGGGCACTGCATATACACGGATTGCGGATGCGGTTGGCTTTGAGTGCCGGGAGCATGAAGCACGGAAATATTCAAAAGTTGCCAATCAACAAAAGACATATATGCAGGCGATAAAGCGTTGGTATGATACAGCACTTGACTATCTGGCGGAGGATTGCAGGCGGTGTTGGAATATCATACTGCATGACAGTGATGATGTATTTGTTAGTCGTGCAAAATTAGAATTAAGTTCATCAGAGCACTTACACGATGAAATGTTGAATTGCAAACCAGAAGAAGCATATAGAAAATATTCACAACTTGATTATCTTCTGCAGATTGAGCACAGACATGACCTATTTATTTCATTAAAGCAAAAGCAGCATGGGAAGGCAAAAGGTACCACCAATGAACGAATTGAATAGTTTACATACAAACATTGTGCATATGAACCAGTGGCCGGAAATTAGGAGTATTACAGAACAGAAACCACCACAGTTTGATTGCAGTTGGCTGCCATTCCCTTTTGGCGATTTGGCCAAGTCAATGTCCAAGTCACTTGCAGTTAGCACTGATATGATTGCAAATAGCTTGCTTGGTGTGCTGAGTATCTGCGCACAGGGCAGTTATGTCAGTCCACGGCAAGGTTGGAAAAGTCCTATTAATTTGTACTGCTTGACAGTCGCACAGTCTGGCACAAGAAAATCTAAGGTTCTTTCTGAACTGATGAATCCTTTTAAAGAATGGCAGTTGCAGAAGCAGGAAGAGTTGAAGAGGGAGATTGCCGAGTCTGCTGCAAAGAAACGTGTCTATGAACAGCGAGTTCTGAAACTTGAAAAAGACTTGTCCAAGTTGTCATATGGTTCAGAGCCGTATGTTGAAACAGAAAAGCAGCATGCAGAAGCAGTGCGCAGGTTTGAAGAATATAAAGTTATTGCACGGCCCGAATTGTATGGGCAGGATATAACCACAGAGCGATTGACAGTTAAACTTGAACAGCAGCATGGCAAATATGCACTTGTCGGTTCAGAAGCAGGTTTGCTTGATATTATGTCCGGTGACAGATACGGAAATAGTTGCCCAAACTACGATGTGTATTTATTTGCATATGACGGTGATTCGGTGGACAGGTCAAGAATGTCGGGCGATACATCAATTCAAAATACATCGCTTGCACTTGTTTTGCTGATACAGCCAATGCAATTTAGCAAATTACTTGGTAAGCAAGACGCAATTGACAAAGGGTTGCTTCAAAGATTTTTAGTGGTTTGCCCTGCACCATATGGTGTGCCGTCAACTTTTGATGATCCTGCTATCAATGAAGAAGTTTATCAAAGTTATTGTGAATTGGTCAATGTGCTGCTTAACAGCAGAAGCCGGGGAACAGTATATAGTTTATCGCAAGATGCGGAAACACTGTTTAGAAGCTATTACAATGCCCTGCAGGATGCTTTGTTCAATAACGAATATGAAGGGCAGACACTTGATGACACATCACGCAGTTTCCTGTCAAAACATGCAGATAAAACTGCACGTATAGCAGCGTTGTTTCAGATGTGTGCAGGCGGCAAAGAGATATCTGCAAACTGTATGGAAAAGGCAATTGCAATCGGTAATTACTCACTTGCACATATACTGTATGCTTTGCATGGAAGGCCGAAAGGGGCACTCGACCGGGCAACGTATGTGATTGAGAAACTCAGAGAACATGGGAAAGTCGAATGTTTGACACAGACGGATATTGCTAAAATGTGCCCTGCTAAGGGTATTAAAAGCGATCACTCGCTGCTTGATGAACCATTGATGATACTGGAAGCCAATGGCTATTTGCGACAGACACTTGATGATGATACACACACAGGACCACGCCGGAACCTGTTTGAAATCAATCCGGCACTATGGGGGTAGATTATGAGTCAAAGAGTAGTTGTACAGTGCAGGAAATATATAGCGGTTCTGTATGCTGACGAAATAGAAAGGTTATTACATAAGGATATGGATTTGTTTGAAAAAGCGGTCAGAAGGGGCAAAAGCGAAAAGCGGTACAGAGCGAATGAAAATCGTCACAGAGGTGAAGAGAATGAATGATGTAACAAGATATTTCAAATATATTTTGAAAAAGCCACAATACACTGCTGCTGATACTGAAACGGCAATAGATGTAATAAAGAGCCTTCGTGATCTGACGGAGCAGGAAGCATGTGAACTGTGTGCTTCGTTATGGGAAATAGCATGTAGTAAAGAGCAGGCAGGTGATACGTTTGAGCAATGAAAATAATCTCAAAGGGCATGGGTTTGATGAAATAACGGCGGAGAAACAGCGAGAAATAGCAAGAAAGGGCGGCAAAATGTCAGTAAAGAAAAGAAGGGAAAGGAAGCAGGCGGCAGAGGATTTAAAGATGCTGCTGAGCCTTCCTGCTGACGATAACAGCGCATTAAATGTACAGCAGGCGTTATTGGTCGCACAGATAAAACAGGCCATGACAGGCGATTCAAAAGCGTTTCGCAATGTATTTGATACGATCAGAGAAGGACCAACAATGAATGGAAGCAATGGCGGTTCACAGATGCAGTTGCGTACAGACGCAGAAATAAAAGATGCTTTTAAATTGTTGTTTGGCGATGATGCAGATGATACCTTGCAAAAGGTTCTTAATAATATAGGAAGCGATAATACGGAAACTGTGCAGGAAGCTGATTACATAGTCATTGGTGAAGAGGATGAAGAGGAATAGCAGATAGAGAAGCAGTGTTATATTGATGCTGCTTTTTCTATATTCTAATTTGGTGAATTTGGTGCACACTTTTCCAGATGCAATTTTAATTTATCTATCTATTAATACGTAAGTGATACAGTTTGTGGTCAATATTTGGTCAATGTCGTATTGTCATGATATGCCACATACTGTAAGAAAATGGCATTTGCATGTGCTGAAAATGTTACAATTTAGCACTTTATGAAACAAACTGAAACACACTGCAACCATTAATATTATTCTGGCAGTCAAAAGGTCAGGGGTTCAAGTCCCCTATGCTCCACCAACAAAATACAGACGGGCAGCGCCCGCCTGTATTTTTGTTGCGGATCAAAAAGACTTGAACCCCTGAAAGGTGAAAGTCCCGTTCGGAACCTAGCCCGCCAAAAGCGATGCGGAGAGGAAGCTTGAGGCGTGGCAGGTTCGATGCCAGGGCTGCCCGTGAGAACGTTACACGGAAGATGGTTCGAACGGCTGCGGATATATTTTACCAATGGGTATACTATTTAATTTTCGCTACTTGACAGAAAATCAGGCGCAGAGTAATATTAAAATATAAATTAGAATGTATTCTAAAATACATATTAAAAAATAATAAGGAGAGTGATTTTCATGGAGAAGAAGATTTCATTGGAAATTTCGCGGCAAAGAGTTGCTAAGATCGACGGCTTTAACTGCGTGAACTGTGGGACATGCGAAGAGTACTGTCCTGTCGGTGCAATCGGAGAAAGGCAGAAAGAAGTTTGCCATCTATGTCCTGACTGTACTGAGATGAAAGCTCTTAATGTGCAGGAAATGTATGATCTCAGAAATACATCGTGTACGCTTGAGTGTCCGCTTGGTATTAGTCCGCAAGGCTATATCAATCTTCTTAAATCTGGAAAGGCCAAGGAAGCTTTTGATCTGATTTATGAAAAGAATCCGCTTCCGTCTGTATGTGGATATATTTGTCATCATCCATGTGAGCAGACATGCAAACGCGGAAAACTTGTTGATGAACCTATGAAAATCAGAGGCCTCAAAAGATATCTAGGCGAGAAATTCCTTGATGAAGAACCTGAACCATATCCGGTAAAAACGGATATGCAGATTGCTATTATTGGAGCAGGACCGGCGGGACTCACTGCCGCGCACACGTTAGCAAAACGTGGATATCCGGTAACTGTTTTTGAGCAGGGAACCGAAGCTGGAGGGATGCTTCTCAAAGGCATTCCGGAATTTCGTCTCGATAAAAACGTGGTTCGTAAAGAAATTGCAAAAATCGAAAAGGCAGGGGTCACATTCGTTTATAATGCAAAAATAGATCATCAGGAAGCAATCGATGAACTGAAGAAAGATTATGACGTCGTTATCGTTTCTGTAGGAACACAGATATCAAAAGATTTACCTATTGAAGGATATCGCACAGAGAATGTTCTCAAAGCAGTTAATTTGATGGAGAAAGTCAATTCCGGAAAAGAAGTTGCCTTATATGGTGATGTTGTTGTCATAGGCGGAGGTTCTGTTGCAGCGGATGTAGCGCGATCAGCACTGAGACTCGGAGCTGAAAAGGTGACAATGATGTGCCTGGAAAGCGGTGAAGCAATACCTGCGCATCCATGGGAACTTGAAGAAGCTGAAGAAGAGGGTGTGGAACTCATAAGCGGAGTTTCACCGGTACGTTTCATAGGGAAATGTCATAAGCTTGAAGGTATCGAATATACCGGCATCGAGAACCTGGATACTACAACTTTTAAGTTTGATCGGAAAGAAGGAACCAGGGCTGAAATAAAAGCAGACTTTGCAATAATAGCAACGGGACAAAGGACGGATATAAAGATCGAAGATCCAGATGTAATACTGGCAGGCGATATCGCGGGAGGAAAATGTTCAGTAATAGATGCAATGGCATCGGGCAGAAATGCGGCGGTAAAAGCAGATGAAAAACTTACAGGCCGGCCGTATGAAGAATACAAAGTTGAAAGAGAAATCGGTCCCGGAGAAAGGCAGTATAAGGTATATCCGGCAGTACGCTTAAAGAAAAATTTTCCGCAAAGGGAAATGATCGATGCGGCAGAACGCATCCATTCGTTCGATATAGCAGAGAAAGGGCTGGATGACGACAGCGCATTGCTTGAAACAGAAAGATGCCTTAGCTGCGGATACCGTTTTGTGGATATCGATAAGTGTATAGGCTGCGGTACATGCATGAAAGTATGTCCGAAAGGAAACGTCATAGCACTTGTTTCTGAAGAAAAAAGCACGGAAGAATAGGAGGGACATTGATTATGAGAAAGCACCAGGTATTGATTGTCGGAGCCGGTGTCGGAGGTTCCACAGCGGCGTTCCATATGGCCAAGGCGGGATTGGATGTCATGATGGTCGAGAAAGAGCAGTTCCCGCGTGATAAGGTGTGCGGAGACGGACAGGTACAGGGAATACATCCTTTACTTAAATCGATGGGCGTATATGATGAAATCGAAAAGTACGGATACAAATGTTCAGGTACTCTGTTCTCCGATGACAGGGAAATCCAATATACATATAATTATCCTGATGGGGAATTTGCGTTTGCAACGCCAAGATATATATTTGATGATATCATTAATAAAGCTGCCTTAAAGCAGGGCGTAGATTATCTGGAAAATTTTGAAGCAACAGAAGTCATAACCAGACGCGGCCAGGCGATAGGAGTACGCGGCATATATGACGGCAAAGTAGTTGAACTGGAAGCTGATTTAGTTGTACTTGCAAACGGATCACATTCAATGCTTGCAAGACAGATGGGTTTCTATGAAGAAGATCCGAATTATGTTTTCTACGGCCTTAGAGGATATTATGAAAATGTACGTGGACTGTCTGATGTCATAGAATTTCATTATCCAAATAAATTGTTCATGCCTGCCGGATATATTTGGCTGTTTCCACTGGGGAAAACAAAAGCAAATGTTGGAGTTTTTATAACAGAAGAAGCTCTTCGCAAGTCTGGTATGACATCAGAGGAATTACTCTGGTGGTGGCGCGACAATTATAAAATCGGCCGGGAAAGAATGGGAGAAGCCAGAGAAATAGGCAAGTTGAAAGGATGGAGACTTCCGACTGGAAAACATAAAGCAGTACATGGATCAGGCGTTATAGCTGTTGGTGATGCGGGAAATATGATTGAGCCACTTTATGGCGGCGGTTTGCCGCATGCAATGATGTCAGGAGTGTGCGCTTCACGTATGGCAGCTGAAGCGATAGTTGCAAATGATTTCTCAGAAGAATATCTGCGTAAATATGAGGATTATATTGAAGAAACGCTGGGAAGCGGATATAAAATCCAGGAGTATTTAAGGAGCATTGTATTTGACACTGAGGAACACATTTCAGAATTCATAGACTACAGTATTGAGAATTTCACAGACGTGCAGCTCTCCGGAGGTGACGGTATGGCTAAATTTGTACACGATGTAAAAGGATTCGTCGGATCGTCGAAGAGCGCGTACAGCAAGTAAAGCTTCGCCATATTATCGATATATTGTGAAGCGTGCAGATCATCTGTGCGAAGAATTGGAAAATCTATAATCAGTATAATAAAAGGTAAAGGAGACGTCATGAAATCAGCTTGGCGTCTCCTTTTATGTGTTCATAAAAGTATTGAGAAGACGTGGGAGAAAACCCTTTGACTTTTCAGAGAGACTGTAGCTGCCGTCAAAAAGACACCATTCATAAACTAGTCCGCGGCAGACTGTGATGATGTATGCAGAAGCTTCGACAGCACTGATGCTGGTGTCAAATGTTCCTGCTTGCTGTGCTGCCATAATGAAAGTTTCCATGCTTGAGTATGCGGGCATATGTTTAAACGTTTTTTCATCCTTATTAAGGAATGCCTTGCTGAATGATTTATATACTTGCTTGGTAAGATCCAGCCCGAGAGTTTCCCATGATACAGCATAACGAATAAGAAAATCCATCAGATATTTATATGGGTCGTGCGCTTTGACATCAAGGTTACTGAGGTCAAAAGAGATGCTGCTCATTTCGCTGCTTATTTCCAACAGCAGGCCCTCTTTGGAATGAAAAAAATTCACAATTGACCCTGTGGAAAAACCTGATGCCTTTGAAATATCTGCTAATGTTGTGGATTCATACCCATATTGTTTAAACAAAGTTTTGGCGTTGTCCAAAATAATTTTCTTCTTTTTCGCAGATTCAATTTGCCGTTTTGTGATTTTTTTGGTCATATAAAATGTTCCTCCAGCCGCAATCAATTTACATTGTATTATAACAGATATTAAAATACATTTCAATTTTTGAGCACACACATGTTAACAGACTGCCGGCCGAAAACGGTGTGACCAGGAAAAGTCTTTTCATTCCCCGATCATTGATTCGCTGCGGCAGTCCTGTACCTGGAAATTACCTGCGAAAAACAAAGATTATCAAGCATTACATTCTCTCCTTTCAATAATAAGTTTTCTCAAAATGAAATAAGCCCCTATAATGGGAGTTCAGAAAGCTCTTTAGTCATATCCGTAAGAGTAACAGCAATTTCGTTAATATAATCTTCTTCAGCACGTTGAATAGGGAGCATGACACAGAGAGATGCGATTACGCGACCGGTATATTTATATATTGGTGCTGCAATGCTTACGACTCCACTCTGATACAATTCGCGTTCAATAATGTGGGATTTGGTTTTTGCTTCCGTCAGAAGATTGGTTAACATTGTTTTATCTGGGATTTTTTCTGGGAAAGAATCATGTTCTATTGCAGAGTTAAGGCTTTCATCATTAAGACATGATAAATACATTAGTCCTGATGCAGTACAGGACAAAGGATACCATTCACCTAGCGATAATGAAACTTTTACAGATTGTGTCGATTCATTAAGGCTTGTACATATGGACTGGACATTCCCGTTCCGTTTTAGATAATGGAAAAGAGCTGCAGTTTCGTCGTACATATTGATGAGCTTGTTAAGATATGGTTGGGAGTAAATGTTTAAATTTACGTTGCGATATGCCTGAAGTCCAAGCTCGAACATTTTTCCTCCGTAACTGTATTGATGTGCATCTGTGTTCTGCTCGACATAACCTCTCGCTTCCAGTGTTTTCAGCAGATGAAACGTAGTTGTTTTATTGAGCCCGAAATGATCGGCAATATCGGTGAGCTTTTTGCCGTCACCTACAGAAACAAGGTATTCTAGAATATCAAAAGCTCTGTTTACGGATTGTATTGTTTTTACATTTTTTTCTTCTTTCATATTAATACCTCTTAATAAAATTCCTATCAGTAGTATTTTATCATGCAATCTATAGTTTTACAATGTAAAACAAAATAAAAAATAATTTTGTATTATAAAAACACCTTGACAAATAAAAGAAGGCAAATTATTATTATCAAAGATAGTTTTACATTATAAAATAATATTTTACAATGTAAAACAAATTGCATCATCGATAATGTAAACAGTTTTATGTGTTTTCTCATATTTGTTGAAATCAGTCGACCGGAGATGAAGATACCAGGAATTTTGAGAAAACTTATTATTGAAAGGAGAGAATGTAATGTCTGGAGATCAATTCGATTTATTACTAAAGACATTTGCAATAGTAGGGGTATTACTTCTTGTTGGCACATTTTTAAGGGCCAAAGTAAAGATTTTTCAACAACTTTATCTTCCTGCATGCGTAATAGGAGGAGCTATTGGTCTTATACTTGGACCCAGAGTCCTTGGATGGATACCAATGTCGGATGCCATTATGAATACGGCATCAAATATGCCTGGTAAATTATTCTCGGTTATCATTGCTGCGATGCCAATGTGTGCCATGAAACTTAAAAAGGGAGAATTGTTCAAAAGGATCGATGCTCTTACTATGGGCATAATAATTACAATGGTTGCTGCATTGCAGTTTGCAGCAGGTTTCCTTGTTAATGTCATCTGTAACAGCATTGGACAGAATGTTTATGCTGGGTATGGAAGCGAACTCATGATGGGTTATTGCGGGGGTTACGGAGTCTGCGCAACTATTGGCAATGCGTTCAAGAGTCTTGGACAAAATTACTGGGAGGTAGCACAAGGCATAGGAATGACTTTTTCAACTATAGGGATGATAGGAGGCATACTTATAGGAATAGCAGTAATAAATATAAAGGCCAGAAAGAAGGAAACGCACTATCTTGCGGATCCTAACAGCATACCAAAAGAAATGAAACTTGGGGTGATCAGTGACCCGAATGAGCAGCCGTCAGCCGGAAAACAAACAACATCAGGCGGATCGATTGATACTATAGCGCTTCACCTTGCTCTCATCATGCTTGCTGTAGGTATTGGGTATATTATTGAATATTTCGTAGTTAAATATAACGTACCAGGTCTTTGCTATATGACTTGTTGGTTCTATGCACTTATTGTTATGTATATAATATGGCCTGTTATCCGAAAACTCGGATGGGATAAATACTTTGATGCAAATGTTAAGAGCAGCATTCAAGGATTTGTAACTGATTTTATTGTTACAGCGGCGATAATGAGTATGCCGTTAGAAGCAATAATGGCATATTGGTTACCGATTCTTATTACCGCTATACTTGGATTTATCATCACAGTACCACCGATCCTTTTCCTCGATAAGCAGTTGCTCCAGGAAGATTGGGTCGAAAAATCCATGGGACCTCTTGGAATGATGACGGGAGACTTTATTACAGGAATGATGCTCACACGTATGGTGGATCCTGATTTTAAATCCAATGCGATAGCTGATTTTTCAATCGCATACTCGATTAATACATTTTACTGTGTTGCAATGCTTGCGGTAGTTTACCCATACGTAGTGACTAAAGGTGCAATGAGTGCATGCATTTTTACCTTTAGCCATGCTGTTATTCTTGCGGGCATACTGGCGGTATTCAGTATTTGGGTAAGAAGAAGGAAGGCGGCATAACGTGTCAGAATTAAAAAAACTAAGAATAATAGAAGTGCCGTATTGTTATAACAAATGGCGAGTGGATCCAAATTGTGAACCGTATAAAATAACTGCGGAAATCAAACGATTCATTGGCCCGCGTGATGTGGACCTTTATCATAAAGAAGACCTATATTCAAAAGCAAACGTGCCATATACAGTAAATGAAATTGATCATAATGATTGCCGTGAAATGAATCCGTGCTTCTCTCTATGTCGTACAATATCTGATATAGTGTGTAATTCCAATGAAAATGGGGAATCCGTCTTAATTGCAAATGGCTATTGCCTGTTTGCACCGGCAATCGCAGGCGGGATTCAAAGAGCCGCGGGAGAAAATAAAACAATCGGCGTTGTCTGGATCGATGCACATGCCGATAATTTGGTAATAGAAGATTCTATGGAGGAAACACGTTTCGTTGGATTGCCTGTATCGGGGATGCTTGGTCAGACATATGAGTACTGGCGTAAAGATATATGCGGCCTTAAGAAGCCGATAGAAGGCAGGCATTTCCTTATAGGAGATACAAGAGCAAATGAAGGCGAGATGGATCAAAACATGGAAAAAGCAGGTGTTATCCATGTCCCACATGATCAATTTGCAAGTTGCAATATTTGGCAGAAAAAAGTAAACGAATTTGCAAAGGATGTGGATGCTATATATTTGTCTGTCGATGTGGATATACTTAACAAAAAGTATATCCCGGCATACGAAAAAGAAGTCGAAAATGGACATGACATTGAAACTGTTATGCAGAATATCCGTGCAGTCATGAACACAGGCAAAGTAAATGCCTTTTCAATGTTCTGCCTTGATTTTGATCATTATGAACATGGAGGGAAAGAAACATATAGAAATGGCATGAAGTTGATTTCATCAGGTTTGGAAGCATGGAAATATACAGCACTTTAAAAATCAAAACATTCAGCCGGGCTGCCTCGGGAAGGCGCCCGGCCTTATAATAATGAGAACATTCATTGATCCATCACGGCATATTGGTCTCGCTCATTTCTTTGTACATAGCCGCGAGCATGTCGGCAATCGTGTATTCGGAAAGGAGAGACGAGCTGAAAGATATCTCGTATTCCGACGGAACGCCCCAGTCCTGGTCGGTGTGCGCGTAGTAATACGCCTTCCTTCTGCGGTCGGTACGCCGTATCTGTCCGGCTGCTGCTTTCTCGTCCAGGCCGTCACGCTCCATTACCGTGCTGATGCGGTGTTCGCGGGAAGCGGCAATGAATACGCTTATTACTGTGTGACCGGTATTTTTCCGCAGGATGTCGTCGGCGCATCTGCCTACAAAGATACAGTCTCCCCTGGACGCCAGGTCGAGAATGACGGCTTTTTGTACGGTGAAAAGAACATCGTTCGGGCTCCGGCCGTAATATTCGAGGTCTTTTCCGGTCGTGACTGCAGTGTAGAGCATAGGATTTTCTTTGCGTTCATCGGCGCCTTCCAGTATTTCCTGGGCGATGCCGCTCTCCTCCGCTGCTTTGATCAGCAGTTCCTTGTCGTAACACGGGATACCGAGGCGGTCAGCAGTCATCCTTGCGATGACGCGGCCGTTGCTGCCCGATTCTCTGCTTATGCAAATGATTCTACTCATAACGATCGCCTCCGTCTGATATAAATCGGTTCCGCGCAAGATATGTGTTTCTATACTCAAATTCTAGCAACTCCTGAGTGAAAATCAATGCTTTGGAGCAATTGATATATACTACAAAACAGGCCGGATGTCGTACATTATCGCCTGCTTCGCCGCTGCCTTCTGTACAGGTTCAGAATATTCTGCTATAATGCAGGTGCAGTTGAAGAAGAGCCGTAATAATCAGCAGATGATGGATTCACAGCTCTAAAGAGAGGCGCGGCCGGCAGGTGCGGTCATATAGCAAAACCTATAAATTCGAATACAATGTTTTTAACTATTACCGGACTTATCAAATAGAAAGGAGCATTTTATGAAATTTACTATTGTAGGAAGTCATCTTTGCCTTGATACACAGGAAGCGCTCGAAAAATGCAGCCGGGCGGATATGGATTTTGAGTTCAGCAATATATCCGACAGCCTCGATGATCTGAAGTTTTATCTCAAACTGAGAGAGAACGATCCGATGTATGAAGAGGTGATAGAAAACGGCAATCTGGGCATCCCGCTGTTCATAAGTGAGAACGGCGAGAAGACGTTCGATCTGGACAAGGTGCTCGAAGGCTGGAAATAAACAGGATCGCACAATATCGCGGAGGCCCGTCCCCGGAAGAGGATCAGGGCCTCTTTTTTCACCTGCGGGGCGGTGATGCGGGCAGGCCGCAGCGAACGGTTGCGGAAACCCGCGTTTAAAAGTATAGTGTATATAAGACGGTCAGGATGGTCAGGACGGCTGTGAGGCTGAGCCGGCTGAAGAGGCCGCAACGTATACGAGGAGCAATATGGAAAAAGAAAAATACCTGAGCCCTGTTCTGGAAACACTGAGGCATTATCCTCTGCAGGCAGGCATAGAAAAGGCGGCCGGATACGCGGCTGAATATGCGGCGGGCATCGGCGCCCGGCCGGTCTATCCGCACGGTGAAGCTCTGGCGGAGCTGGAACAACTGGGCGGAGAAGTTCCGGAACAGCCCGCAGCGACTGACGAGATCATCGACATACTCGGGCATGCAGGGTCGGACGCGGCGGTGTCGTCGACAGGCGGGAGTTACTTCGGCTTCGTAATGGGCGGAAGTATTCCGGCGGGCATGTGCGCGGGCGTTCTGAGTTCGGCATGGGATCAGAATGCAGCAAAATATGCCATGTCTCCGGTGGCGAACGAGCTCGAGGGCATCTGTGAAAAATGGGTGACGGACATCCTGGGACTTCCGGCCGGTACGGCAATGGCCACGGTCGGCGGCAGTTCCAACGCGACAATGATCGCCATTACTGCGGCGAGGGATGCACTGCTGGCACGCAAAGGCTACGACGCGGGCAGGGACGGACTTTTCGGTGCGCCGGAGATTCGTGCAGTAATAGGCGCGGGCGCTCATCCGTCGGTTTACCGGGCGCTGTCGGTCATCGGCCTCGGAAGCGGCAGGGTCGAGGAAGTTCCGTGCAGACCGGATGGCAGCATGTCGGCGGACGATCTGCCGGAGCTCGACGATATGACGCTGCTGATACTCCAGGCAGGTGCGCTGCATACCGGCGCGTTCGATGAGATCAGGCCGATATGCGAAAAAGCCGGCAGGGCCGGGGCATGGGTGCACATCGACGGCGCGGTCGGACTTTGGGCGGCAGCCTCGGAAAACCTGAGGCACCTTACTGATGGTCTGGAACTGGCGGACTCCTGGGCGGCGGATGCGCACAAAGGACTCAACGCGCCGTACGACTGCGGCATCGTGCTGTGCAGGGACAGAAGTGCGCTGACAGCTTCGATGGGCGGTGCGGACCTTTCGAAGATCGATGTCTCGGCCGGCACATCACGCCGCGACAATATGGACTACACGTATGAAATGTCAAGACGCGCCCGCAGTGTGGAGCTGTGGGCAGTAATAAAAAGTCTCGGGCGCGAGGGGATCGGTCAGATGCAGGACGAGCTCCACGCCAAGGCTGTATATTTTGCGGAGCGCCTGGCCGGCGCGGGATTTGAGATCATGAACGACGTGACATTTATACAGTTCGGAGCGCACTGGCAGGACGATGAAACAACTGCGAAAGTGCTTAAGACCGTGCAGGATTCCGGCGTCTGCTGGATGGGCGGCGCGGAATATAAAGGCAAATTCTGCATCAGAATATGCGTCTGCTCGTGGCGGACGACCTATGAAGATATTGATGTTTCTGCGGATGAGATTATCCGCGCGGCGCAAAAGCCGAGATAGAAATGGCAGTTAAAAAGTGAATGAATGCAGGGATACAAGGAAAATCAATCAATGGAATGGGAAAAGATCTACAGCTCAAAGTTATGTTCCGCGGAAGAAGCGGTGCAGCATATAAAATCAAATGATGTCGTGGTTTTCGGCGAATGCGCCTCGGAGCCGCCGACTCTGGTAGACGCGATGGTGGCAAATGCCGGTGCCTACAGGCACGTACGGATCGAGCACATGCTTTCACTGTCGGAGGTTTCATACGCCGACGAAAAGTACCGGGATAATTTTTATTACGGCGGCTTCTTCTGCTGCGCCGGGAACCGTGAGAGTGTCAACAGCGGTGTCGGTGATTACCTGCCGGTGAATTTTTCGGAGATCCCGAAGTACTTCAAAAGCGGTATGCTGCCGGTCGACGTCTGCATGGTGCTCGCTTCTCCGCCCGATGAGAACGGCATCTGCCACATCTGCGGCGTCGGCGGTTATACGTATGCTGCGACTCAGTATGCAAAGACGCTCATCGTGCAGATCGATAAAAACGTACCGGTAATAAACGGGGACACAGGCATCAGAGTCGAGGACATAGACTGCATCGTCGAATCCGACACTCCGATCAGAGAGCTGACACCTCCCGCGATAGGTGCTGAAGAGCGGACCATCGGGGATTACTGCGCCTCGCTCGTTGAAGACGGCAGCACGCTGCAGGTAGGGTTCGGCACGATCCCTGATGCAGTAATGGAAGGTCTCCGCGGTCACAGGCATCTCGGCGTGCACACGGAACTGATGACGGACAGTCTGTTCGATCTTGTCAGGTCGGGGGCGGTCGACAACAGCGAGAAGGCGATAAACCGCGGTCTGATCACGACGGCGATAGTGATGGGAACGAAAGCGGCGTACGAGCAGTACGACCATTACCGCAATCTCGAGATCCGGTCGGTCGGGTACGTGAACGACCCTTATGTCGTGGCGCAGAATTCGAAAATGGTGGCGATCAACGGCACGCTGGAGGTCGACCTTACGGGGCAGGCCAATTCGGAGTCGATAGGTTACCGGCAATATTCCGGCGTCGGCGGGCAGGTGGATTATCTGCGCGGGACTTCGATGTCGCGCGACGGACTCGGCAAGTCTATCCTCGCCATGAAGTCTACGGCAACACTGAAAAACGGTAAAACGGTTTCCAAAATCGTGCCGGTCGTCGGCGAAGGCGCGGCGGTCACAGTCAACAGATGCGACGCCGATTATATCATCACCGAGTACGGCATCGCGCGCATGCGGTGCAAAACACTGAAAGAGCGCGGCCGCGAGCTGATCCGGATCGCACATCCTGATTTCCGCGATTTTCTTGAGCGCGCCTTCTACGAGCGGTACCACGTAATGCCGTGACGTCCACAGTGCAGCAATACAGCCACTGTCCATCTGCCACGGCACCTGATCCGACGGCATTCCGTTCTTGTCCTTAAGCTGCGGCGCCGGCCGCATCACCGACTGAACCCCGCACTGTCAACGCATTATTGTACGACTTGTCACTATGCCGGCCGCATTGCCGACTGAGCCCCGTACTGCCGACGCATTACTGCACGTCCGGAACAGGTATGTCCGGATGGATGAATATCGCATCGATCAAATGGCGGAACAGACCTTCGTTGAGCGAGTAATCTTCGCGCGAATAAGTGATGACGAGGTTCTTGCCGGGCTTGATCCCTGCCAGACTGTACCACTTGATTTTTTCGTAGAATTGATGAAGTACTTTGAGATCATTGATTTCACCTTTATGTTCCCATATCCACGTTTCACCGGTGAACGGATGTATGATCGTGAAGTCAGGAAACACGCTGCTCCCATTGATCATCTGCTTTTTTTCATACCACGTCCGCAGCCCGTATTCTTCAAACAGATCACCGAGGAGCTTTTCGCCAAATGACTTTACGGCGACTCCCCATGTCGTGGTCATCTTCAGGCTGTCACGGTGCTTCTCCATCTCTGACTGATTGACATCGCTCCAGCCCTCCGGCCTCGGTGAGAGAAACTTTCTGCCGCCGCTGTAATGCAGCGTGATATTTTTCGACACTTCCGGCATTTTCGCCAACGCTGTCCGCACTCCTGCTTGCTGCTGATTGACATACCTGATACTTTCGATTACCTCCTTTTTACGGATCAGCAGCGACAGCATCTTCTCATCCTTCGTAATACCTCGGCGGTGGATTTTCCCATCATAACGATAAGCGTAGTAATATACCTTGCCATTTTGCTTCATAACTGAGAGTGATTCTTTCGGCAGACGTGCAAGTTCATATTTTAAATTCTTAAGCTGTACGGAATATTTTGCATCTAGTTCATTCAACTTGTGCCTATCGTTAAAAATTGTATCGGGATTGTTTGCCATGCTCAAAAACCTCCTTCTGTGAACGATTCTGCATACTGGTTTGCTAAATAAGCTAACTGGTAAATATTACCATTTACATTATACGCCTGCGTCGGAGCAGCGTCAATTCATAACAGCGAAAGCAAGTGAAAAATAATAGAATCATTTTCAAATTATGCAAAAGGTGAAATCGCATGGTGCTGTTTGCATATTATTTTTCAATACGTGTTAATTTCCTGCCTGAATTGTAAATGGTAATATAAAAATGTACAAAAAGTGGAATTTAAAAATGTACAATTTCAGCTGAGATGCTAATGTGGTTCATGGAGGTGATGAAATCCATGAATGAAAAGCTGCTTGCTCA